>JACNJP010000559.1 GCA_014382465.1 Planctomycetota bacterium | reverse complement strand
GCCTCGATCATCGAGTCGCCCTCGACGCGCAGGGCGAAGTCGGCGCTCGAGCCCTCGGGCAGCGGCAGGGCGCCCTCGAGGTTCTGGATCGCCGTCAGCGGCGCGCCGGCGGCGACGCGGCCGACGATCGGCACCGCGCGGGCGGTCACGCCCTGCTCGGCCGCGGCCAGGGCCTCCCCCGCCGGGGTCGGCTCGATGCCGCGCGCCTGGCGCGAGATCTGGATCAGGCCCTTGCGCTCGAGGGCGCGCAGGTGGAAGTCCGCCGTCTGGGCGCTCACGCCCAACAGCCGCCCCAGCTCAGCCCGCGTCGGCGGATAGCCGTGCCGGGCTTGGAAGGCTCTCAGGGATCGCAGCGCGGCCTCCTGACGCGAGCTGAGCTTTTCCGGGGTCGGCATGGCATCAGTCTATGACATTTATCATAGTCGTCAAGGGGCCTCTCCTGGAAATCTGCCGCCCACCCTAGGATGGCCCCCATGCTGCTGGCCGCCCTCATCCTGGCGATCCCCGCCACCGCTTCCCCCGCCCAGGAACCCGACCTGAAGGGCTGCCGCCGCTGCGACCACCGCGGCGTGGTCGACTGCCCGCAGCACGACCAGGATCTCCTGGCGCTCGAGCGCCGCGTGAACTTCTGCGCCGCCGCGGCGCGCTGCCAGGACTGCGGTGGCTCCTTGCTGGTACCCTGCCAGCGCTGCGACGGCGGCCCCGAGACCGGGGTCATGGAGATGCGCCGCAAGGAGGTCGCGGTCTGGCTGGCGCACGAGGACCCGCTCGAAGCCTTCCTCGAGAAGCCGCTGGTGCGCATCGAGACCCTCCACTTCCTGTTCGCGACCGACGTCGACCAGCTCAAGCGCGGCAAGAAGAAGGTCGACGGCCACCGCTTCCTGCACGAGCTGGCCCGCGACGCCGAGGAGGCCGCGGCCTGGATCGACCAGCACTACGCCCCGGGCGAGAAGGACTACCGCGCGCGCATGCGGCTGTGGTTCTGGGAGGAGGCGGACTCCCACCTCAAGGTCATGCGCCACTTCCTCGGCAGCGGCTCGGCCGGCGACTTCAAGATGCTCGGCCACGAGCCGCTGTTCAGCGTCCACTGCCACGACCGCACCTTCAAGGGGATCGAGCCGACGCTGCGCAGCCTCGGGGTCCACAACGGCGTCCACATGCTGCTCTCCAACCTCTGGACCGAGGTCTGGATCGGCGACATGCAGGCCGGCTGGCTCGACTCCGGCTCGGCCCACTGGTACGAGGAGCAGGTCTACGGCCGGGTCGAGCACTACTGCATCGACGAGGCCGTCATCCCGCCCGACTGGAACGGCGGCGTGTGGCGCGCGGCGCTGCGCGAGCTGCTGGAGCGGAAGTCCGAGACCCTCCTGCTGCCGGAGCTGGTGAAGCAGCAGACCGGGGCGATGACCCCCGAGCAGCAGGCGCTGGCCTGGTCGGTCTACGACTGGATCGTCGCCACCAAGCCGGACGCCCTGGCCGGCCTGCTGCGCGGCGCCAAGGTCCGGACCCCCTCGCGCGAGATGTTCCCGGCGCTGCTCGGCCGTTCGCTGCTCGAGGCCGAGCGCGCCTGGCGCGCCTGGGTCAGCGAGACCTACCCGAAGAAGGAGAAGAAGCGCCGCTGACGGCCGCCGCCGGGCTCAGAGGCGGTTGCGGAATTCGGCGCCGTCGCCGGTGCCGGCCTGCCGGGAGCGGACCGGGCCCCGCAGCGCGGCCCGGTCCCAGGCCTCGAGCAGGTGGTCGGCGCAGCGGCGGGCGCTCTCGGCGTCCTCGCCGCGATCGAGCAGCTCCTGGATCCGGTCGGCGTGGCGGCCGGAGCGCCGGCGGACCTCGTCCAGGGTGTCGGCGTCGTGGACCAGCAACAGGTCGCTGGTGCCCCACTCCCGCTCCAGCCGGGCCAGCAGCGCCGGGTCGCGCCGGGCGCCTTCGACCTCCTCGGCGGAGCTGGCGCTGATCAGGGGGATCCGGCGGGCGTTGCAGGCCGCGCGGGCGATGATCCCGGTCAAGGTCGGCCATTCGGCGTGCACCAGGTCGAAGGCCCGCTCGCGGGCCAGCGTGGCGGCCTTGCGCGCGCCGGCGGCCCAGTAGGCGGCCGCCCCGGCCCGGCCCAGGGGCGTGCCGAAGCGGAGGACAGGTCCTGGGCCGAGTCGGCGCCGTCCAGAGGCCGCAGCCCGGGCCGGAAGCGGTGGACCGGCAGGCCGTTCAGGGACTCGGCTCCGCCGGCGCAGGCGGGCGCCAGGAAGCACAGGGCCAGATCGCCGCCGAACAAGCGGTCCATCTGCCGGCAGAGGCCGGAGTACCAGGGGGCCGGAACCGCCTCCGCCGCCGCGGGAAGGGCGGGCAGGACGACGAGAACGGAAAGGGCCCCGGAATCAGTGGGAGGGGGATTCATCCAGGGGAAGGGGGGATTCCGATTGGACCAGAAAAACCGATAAAGGGGAAGCCCGCCGCCGGTGGAACCGGATCCGGGCCGCCGGACCCGGTAGGTTCAGCTCCGGGCCGCGCCGTCGCCTGAAGGGGCCAGCTTGCGGGGCAGGCAGTAGGACGCCTCGACGACCTGCGTGAGCGGGTCCTCGCCCCAGTCTTGCTCCACCAGGGCAGCCATCTCCTCGCCCTCGGACATCCCCTTCTCAAGGATCTGGTGGAGCGGCTTCAGGTAGGCCAGCTCCTCGGCCGGCAGGTCGGCCAGGTCCACCAGCCAGCGGGCGTAGTCGAGCAGCTTGCGGCCGTCCGCCAGCGGCGCCGCCAGGCCGCGGTGGTGGGCGTCCTTCCAGGCGGAGATCCGCTGGTGATGGCTCCAGCCGGCGGTCAGCTGCCAGGCGGCCTCCAGCGCCTCGGGCGAGTAGAAGACACCCTTCACCAGGGCGCACAGCGCCAGGGCCATGTCGGGGCAGCCGGTGTCGGTGCTACGGATCTCGAGCTGCGGCCGGAAGCGGACCTCGGGGAAGAGGGTGCTGAGGTGGAGCTCCCAGTCCTCGGTGGTGGCCTGGCCGGTGGCCAGGAACTGGCGGAAGCTGCGGCCGCGGCCGTCCTGCGGCCGGCCGCCCTGGAGGACGAACAGCATCGGCACGTCCAGCGCCCAGTCGACGTAGTCGGCCAGGCTGGAGTCGGCCGCCACCAGCCGGGCCGGGATGCCGCAGCGGGTGTCGTCGGTGGCGGTCCAGACGTGGCCGCGCCAGCTGGCGTAGCCGCTGGGCTCGCCGGCGCGCAGGGTCGAGTTGGCGAACAGGGCGCTGAGGATCGGCGCCAGGGCGAAGCCGGTGCGCATCTTGAGCGCGGCGTCGGCGGGGTCGGCGTGGTCGAAATTGACCTGGGTGCCGCAGGTGGCCTTCATCATCCACAGGCCGAGCTCGCCGGCTCCGGCGAGGTAGGGCTCGAGGACCTCGTAGCGGGCCTTCGGGATGCGCTCGATGCGGTCGGGCGGGTCCGCCGGCTGGGCCCCGAGGCCGAGGAAGCGGACACCGAACTCGCGGCACAGGGCGTCGAAGTGGCCGACGATCTCCTCCAGCTCTTCCTGGATCGCCGCGACCCCTTCCCGCGGGCTGCTGTTGAACTCGATCTGGGCGCCGGGCTCGAGGGTGATGCCGCGGCCGTCCTCGGCGGCCAGCCCCAGCAGCGCGCCGTCCTCCTCGAGCCGCCGCCAGCCGGTCCGCCGCGCCAGGCTCTCGAGGATCTCGGCCATGCCGCCGGGGCCCCGGTAGGGAACCGCGTGGCCGTCGAGGCCGGTGACGAACATCTCGTACTCCAGGCCGAGCCGGAACTCGCTCGGCGGACGGTGTCCGCGGGACAAGGCGTCCATCAAGCGGCTGGGGTCGCGCAGGCTGCTCATGGGGTGGTCAGCAGGGCAGGTCGGGCTGCGCCGACTCACGCAAGGCCAGGGGAAGCCCCAGCACCTCGCGCAGGATAACCGCCTCGCGCCACGAGGAGGCCGGCCGCCAGGCCTGGGCGGTATACACCTCGGCGGCGGCGGAGGCATCCCACTGGCCGAGGCGCCGGCCGTCCATCTCCGTCGCCAAGGTGGAGAGCTGGGAGGTGTCGAAGGAGGCGTCCAGGTCGCGGGTGAAGGAGGCGGTGCCGAAGTCGCGCTGGCCCAGGGTGGCTTCGAGCGAGCCGACCGTCGAAGCCGGGCCGACGGACGGCAGCAGCGGCGGCTGCGGGGCGGCCGCCGCCAGGTGCTTGGCCGCCGCCGGAGGTCCTCCCCGCCTTGGCCGCCCCTCCAGGGCACCGGGCCCGGCCCGCCGCCGGCCCTCCTTCCGCGCCCCCACCCGCGCCCGGTCGGCGCGGCCCCTCCTCCATCCCGCGTCGCCGGTGACGGCCGTC
>JACNJP010000557.1 GCA_014382465.1 Planctomycetota bacterium | reverse complement strand
CGGCGCCGGCGGCGGCCTCTTGGAGGCCGAAGGCCTGAAGCAGGATTGAGCGGACCTGACCCGGCCGAGCGGGACGGCGGAGCCAGCCGCAGGGTTCCGCCTCGCTGCCGCAGGGTTCTTTCGCCCCGAGGGGGAGCGAGGAGATCCAGCGCGTCCTGCCGTCCCCCGGGCCGGCTCGGAGGGCGGCGGCCTGGAGTTCGCCCAGCGTGGCGGCGGGCGAGAGGACCGCCTCGTAGGGATCGTCCTCCGCCGCGGCGGCCTCAATCCGCTGCGCGGCCTCCTGGGTGACGGCAGCGGCGTCGTAGCGACAGCCCAGCTCGCGCAGGTGGATGCAGAGGGCGCGCGCGGTGGTCGTGCCCGGGTCCACCACCAGGACCCGGCGGCCAGCGAGGCCGTCGTGCACGCCGAGGGCGCCCGGCGGGGGCGCGGCGTGTTCCAACTCCAGCTCGAAGGAGAAGGTGGACCCCTCTCCCTCCGCGCTCACGACGCCCAGGTCGCCGCCCATCTTCTCCACGAGCTGGGACGAGATCGCCAACCCGAGGCCGATGCCGCTGGCCCGGCGACTGGCCTGGCCCTCGGCCTGGCTGAAGCGGTCGAACAAGCCCGGCAGGAACTCATCGGCGATCCCGATGCCGGTGTCGCGGACCTTGAAGCGGACGCGGCATCGTCCCTGGCCTTCCTCGACCCTGCGCAACGCCAGCTCCACCTCCCCCGACGGGGTGGACTGGATGGCGTTGCCTGCCAGGTTGAAGAGGACCTGGCGCAGCCGCGTCGGGTCGCCGTGGACCCAGCGGGGAACCCCCGGCTGGCGGTAGGCGTTCCACTCGATGCCCTGCTCGGCGGCCTGCGGCGCCAGCGCGTCCAGGCAGGAGTCCAGGACCTCCTGCAGGTCGAAGCGGCACCGCTCGAGCTCGAGCTTGCCGGCCTCGATCCTGGACAGGTCGAGGATGTCGTTGAGCAGGTGGAGCAGGGAACCGGCGCAGGCCTGGATGATCCCCAGGTACTCCTCGGTGTCGGCGTCCTGGGCCGACTCCTGAGCCAGCCTGGCCATGCCGAGCACGCCGTTCAGCGGCGTCCGGATCTGGTGGCTCATGCTGGCGAGGAAGTCGCTCTTGGCGCGGTTGGCGTCCTCGGCGACCACCCTGGCTCCCGCGAGCTCCGCCTGCATGCGCTGGCGGCGGGTGGCGTCGTGCAGGCAGACCAGCAGCGAACGCCCCCAGCGGGTGGCCGTGAGGTCGATGACTTGGCCGAGCGACGGGTGGCTGAGTCCGCTGACCTGGAGCGGTTCGCCGTCCATGGCCAGCCGGGCCAGGTCGAGGCGGATCCGAGGTCCGCAGAGGCCGGCCTGGAGGTCGAAGAGGCCAAGTCCCTTCTCCTCGAGGCCGGCCAGCATCTCGGCGCAGGCCCGGTTGCGGAACAGCTCGCGGAAGCCGCATCCACGGCCCGAGGCCGGCTCCAGGACCAGGAAGCCGTCAGGCAGCTGCTCCATCGATTCGCGGATGCCTCGCTCCGAGGCCTGTCGGTCGAGCTCGGCGCGCCGGTGGGACCGGCTCAGCGAGGAGCAGGCGACCACCAGCAGGACCAGCGAACCGAGGGCCGCCAGCCCGCCGAAGGCGCCGGCGGCGTCGCGTCCCATGGCGGAGCCGGCGGCGCCGAAGAGGAACACCCAGCTCATCAGCCCGGCGAGGAACACGCCGACGGCGCCGCCGAGGACCAGCGCGCCGCGGGCGCCGAACACGTAGGCGGCCAGGACCGGGGCCACCAGCAGCAAGGGCATCGCGCCGGAGACCAGGCCCCCGGTCGCCAACACCGACCAGGCGGCCAGGGCGGAGGTGGAGCCGAGCAGGGCCCAGCCGCAACCGTCCACCAGCCGGCCCTTCCGCAGCAGCGACCAGATCCCCAGGTTGAGGAGCTGCGAGGCCAGGATCCCGGCTCCGAGGACCGGGAGGCCGACGGCGAGGGTGACCGCGCCCAGGATCGGCCCCAGGAGCAGCATCAGGCCGGCGGACCCGGCGAGGATCCCCCGGCGCTTCTCGCGGTCGAGGCTGGCGGCCTGGAGCGGCTCGAAGGCGGCCGGAGGGCGGGGTTCGGTGGGCATCGGGCGCCGGTGACGAGGAGGGGGCTCGCCGCGGACCGGTGGAGTGCCCGAGAGCCCTCGTCTACATCGTCCCGGACCGCCGACGACTTGAGTCGGGCGAGCGTCTCGCCAGGCCTCCCCAGAGGGCATAGACCATCGTGAAGGCGAGCAGGAGCACGACCGGGACCGGACCGTAGGGCGCGTCCAGGGCCAACGAGACCGGCCAGGCCAGGATCACCGAGCCCGAGCCGACCACCACGACGTGGACCAGGAAGCTGCGCATCCTCCGCGCCACCATGCGGGCGGCGAGCGGCGGCAGGAAGAGCAGTCCGAACACCAGGACCGGCCCCACGGTCATGACGCCGCCGCCGACGGCGAGGCCGACCAGCAGGATCTGGAGCTGCTCCAGGCGCGGCACCGAGTGCCCCAGGGCGGTGGCGGCCTCGGCGTCGAAGGCGAGCAGCAAGAAGGGCTTGCGCCAGCGGATCAGGCCCGCCAGGACCACCGCCAGGACCGCGGCCAGGTAGGCCAGGCCGTGGCTGTCGAGCAGCAGGATCTCGCCGCGGAGGATGGTCTCCGCCAAGGGCGCGGCCGCCGGTCCGGCGTCGAGGAAGAGCAGGGCCAGCGCCGTGGCCACCGCGAAGCCGGCGGCGAGCCGGGCGTCGGCGTGGCTGTGGGGCGAGCGGGTGGCCAGCCGGCCGAAGAACCACAAGGCGGCCGCCGCCGAACCCACGGCGAAGGCGAACAGGTAGAGCATCGGCGGGTGGCCGTGCTCGAGGAATGCCTCGTAGACACGGGAGAAGCGCGGCATCAGCCAAAGGCCGAGGGCCAGCCCGGCGGCCGAGAACTGCGGCACCGCCACGCCCAGGAAGGCCGACCGGCGGAGGTACATCAGGGCCCCGACCAGCGGCAGGACGATCCCCACCGCGAGGGAGGCGAGGACACCTTCCCGGACCATCTCCCACCAGAAGAGCAGCTGCTCGCTCATCCGAGGAACTCCGCAGCGCCGGCCGCGCTGAGCAGGGCGGCCGGATCGAGGAAGCGGACCGCGCCGTCGGCGACCAGGCACGAGCGGCTGGCGCGGCCCTGGAGGTGGACCGGGTGATGGGTGACCAGCACCAGGGCCACTCCTTCGGCGTGAAGCTCGTCCAGCAGCTGGTGGATCGACGCCGCGGCCCGGGCGTCGACCCCGGAGGTGGGCTCGTCCAGCAGCAGCAGGTTGGCTTCCGAGACCAGCGCCCGCGCCAGCAGGACGCGCTGCTTCTGCCCCCCGGAGAGGGTGCCGAAGCCGTCCCCGGAGTGGCCCTGCATGCCGACCCGCTCGAGGGCCCGCTGCACCGCCCGCCGGTCCTCGGCCGACTCCCGCCCCAGGGCCCGGCGGCCCCGCCAGAGCCCCATCCGCACCACCTCCTCGGCGCACACCGGGAAGCGCGGATCCAGGGCGAGCTGCTGCGGGACGTAGCCGAGGCGCAGGTCGGGGGACCGGCTCTCCTCCCCCGCCAGCACCGGCAGGACGCCGAGCAGGGACCGCAGCAGGGTGCTCTTGCCGCTGCCGTTATCGCCCACCACGGCGAGGAATTCCCCGCGCCGCAGCACGAGATCGACGCCGTCGAGGACCCGGGCGCCGGCGTACCCCAGCGCCGCCCGGCGCAGTGAGATCAGGACCCGGGGGTCACTCGTCGGCATCGGCCCCGGCGATCTGCCGCACGAGGAAGTCGAGGTTGTCGAGGTACTCGGCGGTCGCGCGGCTGGTGCCGCAGGTGGTGGCGGCCTTCACCAGGCGCAGGCCGTCGAGACCGGTGAGGGCGGCGACCCGGCGCTCGTCGTACCAGGGCTCGATCAGCAGCAGCCCGACCTGCTGCTCCCGGATCAGGCGCGCGAGCGAGGTCAGGTGGCGCGAGGTCGGCGGCAGGCCGGGCTTCGGCTCCACCGTCCCGGCGATCACCAGGCCGAAGCGCTTCGCCAGGTAGGGCCAGGAGTTGTGGTAGGTCAGGATGGAGGTGCCTCGGAACGGTTCGAGCAGCTCGTCCCACTCGGCGATCTTCTCGGCGGCGCGCTCGTCCCAGCGCTCCCAGTTGCTCGAGAACTCGGCTCGGCGGCCGGGCGCGAGCGTGATCAGGTGGTCCCGGATGGCGGCCGCCATGACCCGGCCGTAGTCGGGGGCGGGGGTGAAAGGCGGGTTGCCGTGCGGGTGGAGGTCGGCGCCCGTGCGCCGCGCGAGGGCGTCGCGCCCCCCGGGCGGC
>JACNJP010000554.1 GCA_014382465.1 Planctomycetota bacterium | reverse complement strand
CCGAGGTGCAGCGGATCGTCCGCCACGAGCACGAGCGCTGGGACGGCCGCGGCTACCCCGACCGGATCGCCGGCGAGGAGATCCCGCTCGGCGCCCGCCTGGTGATGGTGGCCGACACCTACGACGCGATCTGCTCGACCCGGCCCTACCGGAAGGCCCTGTCCAAGGCCGATTCCCTCGACGTCATCCGCGCCGGGGCCGGCAGCCAGTTCGATCCTCAGCTGATCCAGGTGTTCGAACAGGTGCTGCCGGCGCTGCCGGCGCCGCGCGAGGCCTAGGTGCTGCGGACGGCCGCGGCGCTGCTGCTCGCCGGCCTGTCCGGCGCGCCGGAGGCCAGCCTGCCGGCCGGTCGGGCGCCGCACCCGATGTCGGTCTCCCACCTCCAGGTGGAGGTGGGCGAGCGCCAGATCGGCTTCGAGCTGACCCTCCAGACCCTGACGCTGGTCGAGACGGTCTCCCTCGGCCTCGACCGCGACGGCGACCAGGAGCTCAGCGAAGGCGAGATCGCCGCCGGCTGGGACGCGCTGACCGGCTACCTGGAGCTCGGCCTGCAGCTCCAGCTCGACGGCGAGCCGGCGCCGCTGGCGTTCAGCGACTGGCGCTTCGGCGGCGGCGGCAGCGAGTTGGTCGGCGAGTCGTCCGACTCCTTCCAATGGATGACGCTGAGCGGCCGCCTCGAGCGGCCGGCCCCCCCCGGCCAAGTCTCGGTGAGCAGCGAGCTGTTCTTCGACGACGGCAATCCCGACCACCGGATGTTCGTGGCGGTGCGCGGGCTGGCCGGCGCCGAGCTCTACGGCCTGGTCTCCGCCCCGGAGCGGTCCTGCGATTTCGCCGCGCCGCCGTTCGCCGGCTATCTGGGCTTCGGCTTCCAGCACGTCCTCCAGGGGGTCGATCACCTGGCCTTCGTGCTGGCGCTGCTGTTCGGCGTCGGCCGCTTCGCCAGCCTGCTGGCGGCGGTGACCGCCTTCACCCTCGCCCACACCCTGACCCTGACCCTCTCGGCCCTCCGGGTGGTCAGCCTGGAGCCGGCGGTCGTCGAGCCGGGGATCGCACTGAGCGTGGTGGCGGTGCTGTGGCTACACCTGGCGCAGGGCCCGGGGAAGGCCCGGCCTTGGATCCCGGCCTTGGCCTTCGGGCTGCTGCACGGCTTCGGCTTCGCCGGAGTGCTCGGAGACATCGGGCTGCCGCCGCACGCGCGGATCCCGGCCCTGCTCGGCTTCAACCTCGGCGTGGAGGCGGGCCAGCTCGCCTTCGTCCTCCCGGTGGTGGCGGCCGGGGCCGGGCTCGCGGCGCTGCGGGCGGATCTGCTGCCCCTCGCCCGGCGCTACGGCGGCATCCTGCTCGGCGCCTTCGGCCTGGTGCTGTGCGGCGAGGTGGTGGCCGAGCGCTGGCTCGGTTCGAGCTCGGCGTGGGCCGCCCCTGCGGCGGCGACCGTGCTGGCGGCGCTCCTGGCGCTGCTCCTCGGGCGCCGGCGGTCGGCGGAGGGCGGCCCCCTGCTGCCCATGCTCGGGACCTCGCTGCTGTTGGCGCTCAGCTACGCCGCGGGGCGCGGCCTGGCCGGTCTGTAGGGCCGGGCGCGGCGGCCGGGCTCAGGCCTCGGCGCACTCGCCGGCGAGCAGCTCGGCCTTCATCTCGAGGCCGCCGCCGAAGCCGCCCATGCCGGCCGAGGCCAGGACCCGGTGGCAGGGGACCACCAGCGGCATCGGGTTCCTGGCCATCGCGTTGCCGACCGCGCGGGAGGCGCCCGGCGAACCGCAGCGGGCGGCCACCTCGCCGTAGGTCAGGGTCCGCCCGGCCGGGATCCGGTGGACCTCCTGGTACACCTTGCGGAAGAAGGGCGAGCCGCCCGGCATGCGCCAGGGGCCGGGGAACGGCGCGCTCCCGCCGGCGAAGTAGGCATCGATCCAGGCCCGGATGGCGCGCTTGGCGGGGGCGCCGCGCGGTCGCCGACCGGAGTCCCGGCAGCGCCTGCCGGGCGCCGGCAGGCGCAGCTCCAGCAGCTCGCCGTCGCCGGCGAAGGCGAACCAGAGGCGGCCCACCGGACTGTCGTGGAGTTCGGCGAAGACGGCGGCTTCTACGGCGGTGCTCACGGGCGTTTCCTCGAGGCCTGGACGGGCGCTCTCGTAGGATAGCGGCGATGATCGAAGTGCGGCTGAACCAGCTGGTCGTGATCAAGGACAACGACAGCCAGGTCCTGAGGCTGGAGGAGGCGACGCCCCTCGAGGGAAAGCCGCGCCGCCTGATGACCCTGGTCATCGGCCCCACCGAAGCCGCCGAGATCAGCCGCTGCATCCAGAAGATCGAGGCCCCTCGCCCGCTGACCCACCAGCTCGCGCTCGCGATCGCCACCCAGCTCGGCGGCACCCTCCAGCGCACCGTCATCCACGACCTCCGCGGCGGCACCTTCTACGCCGAGATGACCCTCGATGGGCCCGCCGGCGCCGTGAAGGTAGACTGCCGGCCCAGCGACGCCATCGCGTTGTCGCTGCGGGCAGGCAGTCCGGTCTACGTGACGGAGCAGGTCATGGCTGAGGCCGGGGCCGAACGCGCCTGAGCCCGCCCCTGCGGAGAGGTGCCGGAGTGGCCGAACGGTCCGGTTTTGAAAACCGGTGACCCGCGAGGGTCCGAGGGTTCGAATCCCTCCCTCTCCGCCACCCAGGGAATCCGGCCCCCTTTGGTGGTCCTCGTCGGTGCGGGCCTGTGTGCTTCATGTTTCACGCCACGCCAGCGGTTCCGATGGGCGATTCAGACCCCGAGGTGCTGCTCGAGGTGGCTCAGCTCATTCGATGCGGCCCGGCCCACCGCACGATCTGGGACACGCCGTCCCAGGTCATCGCAGGGGGGTGGTGATCCGGCGAAGGTCGATGCCAGGGGCCCCTGCCCACCTCCTGGTCCAGCCCAGGATTCCCATTCAGCAGGAAGACGCCGGAGGCGGGTATCGGTTACGGAACGATCCCAAACCGGGGTCCAGGGAAGGGGGCCGGATTCCTGGACGGGCCACAGGCAGGCCCGTAAACTCCCCGCCCGCGCGGAGAGGTGGCAGAGTGGCCGAATGCGACAGCTTGCTAAGCTGTTGTGTCCATAATGGGCACCGAGGGTTCGAATCCCTCCCTCTCCGCCAGCCCTGACTTGAGCTCCGCCCCTCCGCTCCATGCTCTCGCCGGCGAGCCGGTCCTGGTCCTGGGACTCGGCGCCTTCGGCGGCGGTGCGGGCTGCGCGCAGGCTCTGGTCGACGCAGGCGCGAGGGTCACGGTGACCGACCTGCGTCCGGCGAGCCAGTTGACGGAGGGCCTCGCCTGCCTGGAGGGGCTCGGGGTCGAGTTGGCCCTCGGCGGGCATCCGGAGCAGCTCTTCCGCGGCCAGTGGGTGGTGGTGAATCCGGCGGTGCCCGAGGGCGCGCCCGTCCTGGCGCTGGCCCGCAGCCGCGGCTGCCGCCTGACCACTCAGGTCAACCTGGCGTTGGAGGTCCTCGGCGACCGTCCCGTCCTGGCGATCACCGGCACCCACGGCAAGTCGACCTGCGCCTCGCTCGCCGCTCACCTGCTGCAGGCCGGCGGAATCCCCGCCGTCCTCGGGGGCAACCTCGGCGGCTCCCTGCTCCAGAGCGCCCTCGGCGCCCGGGAGGACTCCCCCTTCGTGCTCGAGCTGTCCTCCTTCCAGCTCGAACGCCTGGAAGCCCCGCCCAACTGGCCCGCCACTGCGGTCCTGACCTCGCTCGGCGACGACCACCTCGACCGCCACGGCGACCGGGAGAGCTACTGGGCCGCCAAGCGCCGCCTCCTCCGCTTCCAGGGCCCGGGGAACGCCGCGGTCCTTCCTTACGGCCTGGCGGGCGCCGAGCGATGGGCGGCGGAGGCTCGCGGCGCGACCTTGTGGACATCCCTCGAGCCCCTCCCCGCCGGCCGGCGCGGCTGGTTCCTCCACCAGGGCCATCTGGTCGAGCGGCTGAACGGCGCCCAGATCCCGCTCGCTCCGCTGAGCGCGGCGCCCTTCGCGGAGTCCTACCGGCTCCCCTCGCTGCTGGGTGCGGTCGCCGGAGCCCGCCGCCTGGGCCTGCCGGCCGAGGCCGTGGAGCCGGCCCTGCGGAGCTGGCCCGGCCTGCCCCACCGGATGCAGGAGCTCGCCGCGCCGCCGGGCCTGCGCCTGATCGACAACGGCGTCGCCACCCATCCCGACCCAACGGCCGCCGCCCTCGCCGAGCTGCCGGCGGGAACCGTCCTGTGCGCGCGCGGGTTGGGCGAGGGGCGCGTCCCGGGGGGGGGCGCCGGCGGCCGCCCGGGCCGGGGCGGGGCGGGGCTTCGGGGGCCCGGGGGAGGCCTCCCC
>JACNJP010000553.1 GCA_014382465.1 Planctomycetota bacterium | reverse complement strand
GTCCGACGCGCGAACCCGAGCTGCCGCTCGTCCTGCGCTTCGACTGGCCCGAGCAGGGACGGGTCGAAGTCCAGGAACTCGTACTAAAAGGCGATTGGACTCTCAAGTGGCGCTACGACCTGACCTGGGAGCCGGAGCGGGAGGGTCTCCTCTTCAAGTACCAGAATTGCCTGGCCCTCGAGTTGGATGGGATTTTGTTGGCTCCACTGGAGATGAAAGAAACGCGCGACACCGTTCAAGCGGCACTCGGCGCCATCCCGGAACTGCTCATCAGTCGCGAAGGCAGGCTCATCGAAGCCAGGAAACGGGAACGGATGGCCGGTTTGTTCATGCAACAAGCCGAGGACCGGGTGAGATCGTTCGGAATGTGGGACTCTGGGGTGGCAGGAATAATGGAAGCCGGATGGGAGCAGCCAGCTCTCCGCGAAGCCCTCGATAGACAGTTGGGCCAAACGTGGCGGAACTGGGTCGAGTCCTGGCTAACGCCGAAATGGGAGCAAGAACCCATTTTCCGCCATGATGGAGAAATCAGGACCCTGTTCATCATTTGTGACGGCACTCAAGAATTCCGGGTCACTGGATCCGGCACCAATGCGGGCCAGGAGTGCGTCTGGCTGGAACAGGATATCGGCGTGGAGTACCCGAGGTTCTACCTGGATTGGGGTTGGTATCCGCAAGGCTTCGACAAAGATGAGCTCGTCGCCGAGAGTCCGCCCGAGCGCATGTGGATGGACTGCCACGTCGAAGGCATCTGGGAGCGGAACACCTTACGCCCCCACCAGGTGAGATACACCGCCCACTGCGTGCTGCTCCTCGAGGACCAAAGCCTGGAGGAGCAGCACCTGGAAACTCGCTGCTACGAATTCAGGTGGCCGGACCTCTAAGCCGACGGCAAGGGATCGCCCGCGCTACTGGATCACCACCCGCTCCCAATTCGTGGTGCGATCGGCCTCCACCGCCTGCAGCCACACGATGGTTCCGGCGAGGCCCGCGCCGACGTTGCGGGTGATTGAGGCGTTGCCGGCGGCGTCGGCCTTGACGGCGCCGAGCTGCACCGGGCTGCCGAGGCTCAGGATGGTGTTGAGCTGCGGCACCGGGTAGAGCTCGGTGCCGGTCAGGCTGTAGGCGATGTAGCTGCGCCTGCCGGGCGTGCCGCCGGTGATGCCCAGCGTCACCGGCTGGCGGGCGGTGACCGTCGGCACGTGCAGCTCGTAGGCCACCGGCCGCAGGTCGAAGCGGGCGCACCAGGTGCGCCAGGAGTTGGTGCTGCCGTTGGTGAACTCGTGGTGGCCCCAGAAGACCCCGGCCACGTCGGGCTCGGCCTGGGTGCCGCTGTAGTCGCCCCAGCGGCCGCTGGTGTGGGCGTTGTTGCTGGTCTGGACCACCTGCACCGGGCGGAAGGTGTTGGGCGGATCGCCGGCCATGCGCAGGGTCCGGCCGATCGAGATGTACTCGTTGGCGGCCGAGCGGGCGAAAGTGATCGCGGCGTTGGAGTCCTGGTCGACGTGGATCGACGGGAAGTAGGTGTGGATGCCGTCGCCGAGGTCGATCTCGCCGCTCTGGGCCATGGTCGGCGCGCCGCTGGCCGGCCAGCCGTTGAGCGCGAACTCGTACCAGCGCGCCCGCGCGCGGCTGTTGTTGACGTGGTGGACCGCCCAGATCGAGCCGTTGCGCTCGGCGCAGCTCCAGAAGCGCGGCTCGAACAGGTACGGCCGGCTGCTGCTGCCCTTCTGCGGCGGCTGGGTCGGGTAGGTGTAGCTCGGCACGCTGATCGTCTGGGTCACGCGCGAGTAGGCGGTGAAGGGGTTGGTGATGGCGTGCAGGATCACCGAGGTGTTGGTGGTGAACTCGGTCGACTGCACCACGTAGAGGGCGTCGTTGCTGTCGTAGACCACCGGAATCCCCATCGACTGCTGGCCGCCGCCCTGGATCAGCTCGTGGGCCGCCACCGGGGCCCCGCCGCCCAGCACCGAGCTCTTGTCGATGAAGTACATCAGGTACTTGTCGGTCGGCGAGAAGAAGTCGGCGCTCAGCAGGATGGCGTTGGTGCCGACCGCCAGGTTGGGCGAGTCGATGTCGTTGCCGGCCAGGCTGGTGACGTCGATGCGGTACTTCCACCAGTCGCTGGCGGTGTCCGGGGTCGCGTCCTTCGATACCGCGAGCAGGAAGTAGGAGCGGTTGCTGTTGGAGCGCTCGCAGGCCATGGCCAGGAAGCGGCGCGCGTGCGGGTCCCAGGTGACCTCGGGGTCGAAGACGAAGTTGTCGGCGCCAAGCCCGCCCCAGAAGCCGAAGCTGTTCTCGATCTCGTCCCACCACTGCTGGGCGCCGTTCTTGTCGAAGCAGGAGATGCGGCCGTTGACGATGAACATCAGCCGGTCCGGGCCGACCGCCATCTCGGGGTCGGGCGGGGTCCAGCCGGTGCCGGGCACGGCCTCGAAGCCGAAGTCGCCGCCGGCGGCGCGGGCGCCGCGCAGCCAGCCCTGCGGCTGCCAGTTGGGGTTCCAGATCGGCGGGATCGCGAGCTGGCCGTCCTCCTCGCCCAGCAGCGCCGGCAGGGGCTGGCCAAGCTCGGCGGCGGCGGACGCGGCGGCCGCCGCGGGATACTGCAGGGTCAGGTTGACGGCGCTGGCGTCGCCGTGGCCGCTGTCGCCGTTCCAGGCCAGGGCCAGCCGCTCGCCGCGCCAGGCGACCCGGCGGGCGCCGCTGGCCAGGCTCAGGAGCTGGCGGCCGTCCTCGTGCCGCGTCAGGCGCGCGACGCCCTCGGCGGCGCCGTCGGCGGCGTAGCGGGCGGCGTAGACGCCGTCGCCGGCTTCCGCCTCGACGTTCCAGCACACGGCATAGCGGCCGTCGGCGTGGGCGGCCACCGCCACGCCGCTGTTCCAGCCGCGGTCGCGGCCGGCGATGCGGTCCGCCGGACCGACCGCGGCGCCCGAGGCGTCGAAGCGCTGAGCGTGGACCGAATACCCATCGGACTGCGGCTCGAGCCAGGCGAGCACGAGGCGGCCGAGGCCGTCGGCCGCGACGGCCGGTTCGATGGCGCCGTCGCTGGCGCCGGTGACCAGCTCGGGACCGACCGGCCGGCCGGCCTCGTCGAGCAGGCGGGCGGCGATGCCGGCGCCCTCCCTGCCGACGGTCGCCCACACCGCCACCGCGCCGCCGTCGGGCAGGGCGGCCAGCGCCGGCAGGCTCTGCATGCCGCTGCGGCCGCCGAGCGCGACCTCGTCGGACCGCGGATCATCGATGCGGCGGGCGTGGACCCGCGTGACGACCTCGCCGTCGCCGGCCGGGACCTGCGAACTCCAGGCCGCCAGCACTCCGCCGCCGGCCAGCGCGGCCAGCGCCGGTTCGGACTGGTGGCCTTCGCGGCTGCGGTTGACCGGGAGCTCGTCGCCCGGCTCGAGGTCGGCGCCGAAGCGCCGCGCGACCACCGCGCCGGCGTCGCCGTCCTGGCCGTAGGACTCCCAGGCGAACCAGGCGGCGCCGTCGGCGGCCAGAGCCACCGCCGGGTGGTCCTGCATGCCCTCGATGGTCTGGTTGACGCGCAGCTCGTGGCTCAGCGGCCGGCCGAAGCCGTCGAAGGCGCGGGCGAAGACGCCGTAGCCGCCGCCTTCCTGGCGCCGGCTGTCCCACACCACCACGGTCCGGCCGTCGGCGGCCAGGTCGAGCGCGGCGCGCTCCTGGGTGCTGGCGGTGTAGACGCTGGCCTGGGTCTCGACCGTGGTGACCGGCTCGGGAGCCGGCGGGGCCGGCCGGGAGGGTTCGGCCAGCAGCAGGAACAATCCGCCGACGGCGGGCAGGGCCAGGAGGAGCGGGCGAGGGGATCGGATCATGGGAGGCAGGTCCTGGAGGTTCGGAGCGGTCGCGAAACGGGCCGCAGCGGCTTGGGCTATGTTCCTCTCGAAGCCGGGTATCGGCAAGTCCAGCGGCCGAGACCGGGCTGGCGCCGATCCCCTTCATCGACCAGAATCGCCTCCCTCTGCCATGCGCCGGTCCCTTCTCCTCCTCCTCCTCGTCCTGGCCCTCGGGGCCACGCTCCTGGTCCTGTTCGAGGACCAGGGCCCGCGTCCGGGGCCCGAGCAGGTCGGGACGGCCGCCGCCGCCCCGGACCGGCCGACCGCCGCCGGAGCCCCTTCGGTGGCCGATCCGACCCCGGACCCGGCCGCCGCGCTGCCGCCGCCTGAAGTCGGGCGGACCGAAATCCGCCGCGAGCCGGCGCTGGCTGAGCTGGACCGGTCGGTGATGCTCCGGGCCCGTCTGGTAGACGAACTCGGGCGCCCGGTCGAGGGCGGCACCCTGCTCTCGATCACCCTCGGACCGGAGGGGG
>JACNJP010000328.1 GCA_014382465.1 Planctomycetota bacterium | reverse complement strand
GTTTGGGCAGTGGGCGTTGCCGTTCGGGCGCCGTTGGCGAGGATGGCGTTCGGCCGTGCGCTGGGAGGCTCTGCGGCCTCGTGGGCGCGGTCGGGGACGTTGACCTGGCGCACGACCGGGGCGGGGGGGTCGAGGCGGCCGTAGGCCGCGAGCGCGCGCGCCTCGCCGCTGGCGGTGTCGACCAGCACCAGGCCGGCTCCGAGCTCGGCGACCACCGTCCGGCCGTCGCGGCTGATCTCGGCCTCCCGCAGCGACCGGCCTCCCGGGTGGAACACCGGCTGGGGGTTGCCGCCGGCGGCGGACACCGACCACAGCCCCAGGTCACGGCCGTCCTGGTTGAGGTCGCAGGCGCGGTCGCTGAGGAAGTAGACCGTCCGGCCGTCGCCGCTCCACATCGGGTCCAGGTCGTTGCCGTCAAAGCGCGTCAGCTCGCGGTGGGTGCCGGCCTCGATGTCGTAGATCCACAGCGCGCTCGAGGCGGAGCCGCGGTAGGCCCGCCGCCGCGGGTCGCCGTGGCCGCGCTCGTAGCAGACGTAGCGACCGTCCGGCGAGACCGCCGGCCGCAGCAGCGGGGCGTCGATCAGCGGCGTCGGGGTCCGGCCGTCGCGGTGGCCGACCCAGCCGCCGAGACCGCGGCGCGAGTAGCGGCGCTCGCGGGTGGCGCCCAGCAGGACCCGGTCGCCGTCGATCCAGCCGTGCAGCTGCTCGCTCTCCGAATTCCAGGTGATGCGCTCCGGGGTGCCGCCGTTCGACGGCATCAGGAAGACGTCGGCGTTGCCGTGCCGGTTGCTGCCGAAGGCCAGCCAGGCGCCGTCGGGGGACCACTTCGGGCTGCCCTCGTAGGCGTCGTGGGCGGTCAGGCGGCGGGCGTGGCCGTCCTCGACCGCGGCGACCCAGATGTCTCCCTGGTGGCCGAAGGCGACCTGCCGGCCGTCCGGGCTCAGCGAGGGCCTCCGCGGCAGCATCAGCTCGCTGCCGGGGAGCTGCCCCGCGCGAGCCGCCGCCGGAGGAGCCGGGTAGACGGCGTGGGACACGGAGGCGCTGCCGCAGGAGACCGCTGCCGTGGCGAAGGTCAGAACCCAGGGGAGAGAACGCATGATCGGCAGAATAGCGGCGTCCCCGCCGCGAGGCGGGGGCGCCGCGGGAATCCGGCGGTCGCGGGGCTCAGTTCAGCTCAACGACCTCGATCTCCACCCGTAGCCGGCCGCGGCTGCCGAGGAATCCCGGGGCCTGGCGCTCGATCACCAGCTTGCCGCCAGCGTCGAGGCGGAAGTCGCCGTCGACGCCGAGGCGGGCCACCTCGGGCCGCTCGACCGCCACCACGTCGGCCGGCTGGCCGCCGGTGCGACCGTCGCCGTGGTCCCCGGAGGGCGACTCCCGGCTGAGGGTCAAGGTCATGGGCTGTCCGTGGCTCACCCGGGTCAGCTCGAGGTCGAGCCGCACGCCGCCGTTCGGCTGGGCCTCGATCGACCCGCGGACGCCGTCGAACAGGGTCTCGAAGCGCGGATCGGCGATGCGCGAGGCCTGCGCCACCTCGACGTCCCAGTCGGTCAGGGCCAGGGCCAGCTCGCCGCTGGCGAAGCGGAACGGCGCGCCGAGCAGGAAATGCCCGCCGAGGTCCAGCAGCTCGACGGCGCCGTCGGCGTTCTCGACGGTGACCCGCATCGCCAGCCGGATCGGCCGGCAGCCCTGGGCCAGGGCGTCGCGGACCTCGGCGATCTGGTCCTCGACGGCGCCGCCGGAGAAGGCGAGGTAGCCCGAGGAGGCGGCCCACGTGTCTCCGATCAGCTCCAGGGAGGTCTGGAGCCGGTTCCAGGTCTCGGGGTCCTCGGCCAGGCTCGGCGCCATACAGACGGCCACGGTGTCTCCGGCGCTCAGGGACTCGGGCGGCACCGGGCCGCCGCACTCGAGCTCCAGGACCAGGGCCCGCCGGCCCACGCCCGGCAGGCGGAAGCTGGTGGCATGTCCCGGGACCAGCAGGCTCCGCCAACCGGTCTCGGCCAGGTCCTGCCGCAGCCGGTCGAAGCCCTGGATCGCCGAATAGCCGGTCTGGATGGCGTCCTCGGCGCCGAAGCCGGAGTCCACGACGGCGACCTCCGCCTGGTAACCCAGGCCCGGCACGGGAAGCAGCTCGACGGCGATCGACGCCCCGGCGAACTGCGAGCCGGCGACCGGGTCGGCGATGGCCGAATCGCAGGCGATCTCGACGTCGAGCCCCATCACCACCGAGCGCAGGACGAGGTCGCGGATGGCGGTCGGAACGCCGGGCTGGACCTGGTGGCTCCCAGCCAGCAGCAGCTCGCCGGTGTGGGCGTCCTTCAGCGAGAAGCGGAGCGCCACCGGAGGCGCCTCGGCGTACTTCGCCCAGCGGGCCAAATCCCTCTCCGACCAATGGTTACGGCTGGCGACGAAGGCCAGGAGGACCTCGGCGTCGTCCCGGTCGAGCAGCCGGACTGCCTCGTCGAAGGCCCAGCGCGGCGCGAGGGCCTGCCACACCGGGCGCTCGGTGGACCAGAAGCCGTCCGCCGCTGCTTCCTGCAACGACCGCGAGTTGACGACGTGGGTCGGGTGGGGAGACCCGGCCGGCAGGTCCTGCGGCAGGGAGAGGAAGACGGGTAGGAACAGGGCGCTCAGGAACATGTTGACTCCGTTGTGGACCCTGCGGGTAAAGGGGAGCCCGCAGGCGGTAACCGGAACTCGGCTACAGGCCGCGCCCGGATCGAACCGATTGGTCCAGAGTAACGGTTGGCCGACCGCCACCCGTGCCTGACCGATCCCCGCGCCAGTGCCGCTCCTCGTCAAGAGCGGAGTCCCTCCTGACATCCCGACCGTCCGATGGAAATCCTGATCGCCGAAGATGACGCCGTGACCCGGCGGATGCTCCAGAAGACCCTGGAGAATTGGGGGCATCGGGTGATCGCCGCCAAGGACGGCGGGGAGGCCCTGGAGGCCTTCTCCCGCGGCGGGATCCAGCTGATCCTGACCGACTGGATGATGCCCGTCATGGACGGACCGGAGCTGGTCCGCCAGATCCGCAAGACCAAGCTCACCAGCTCGATCCACGCCTACATCATCCTGCTGACCTCGCGGAACTCGGTCCAGGACCTGCAGGTCGGCTTCGACGCCGGCGGGGACGACTTCATCGCCAAGCCTTGGAACGACATCGAGCTCAAGGCCCGGGTGCAGTCCGGCGTGCGGCTGGTGGAGCTTCAGAACGAGCTCGAGCGGATGGCCCACACCGACGCCCTGACCTCGCTGATCAACCGCCGGGCCCTGGTGGACTCGCTGCGGCGCGACGAGGACCGCATGCGGCGCGAGAATCGCCCGATCGGCGTCGTCATGACCGACGTCGACCACTTCAAGTCCTTCAACGACCGCTACGGCCACGACATCGGCGACCAGGTCCTGCGGCTGGTGGGGCAGTGCCTGGCGGCCAGCGTCCGCGGCGGCGACTACGTCGGACGCTGGGGCGGCGAGGAGTTCCTGCTGGTGCTGCCGGGCGCCGACATCATCCAGAGCGCCGAGGTCGCCGAGCGCTGCCGCACCCTGCTCGAATCGCAGCGCCTGCGGACCCGGGACGGCCGGGTGCTCCACGTCACCGCCAGCTTCGGCGCCGCGGCCACCGAGGGCGCCACCCGCGACGACATCATGACCCTGGTCCAGCAGGCCGACAAGGCCATGTACTGGGCCAAGGACAGCGGCCGCAACCGGGTCAAGATCTACGTCTCGAGCGCCGACCCGGCGCGACGCCGCAAGACTTGAGGCTCAGCCCGCGGAGGTGGTCCGACCGCCCGCGCGCCACAGCCGCCAGGCGGCGAAGACCAGGAAGCAGCCGAACAGCAGCGCCAGCCAGTCCGGCTTCAGGACCAGGTCCCGCAGGACCACGCCGAGCACCGCGGCGCCCACCGCGCCGACCACCAACCAGCGGGCGAAGCCGGCCTCGACGCGGCCCTGGCGGGCCGAGATCCAGGCGCCGCGCAAGGCCGTGGGGATCATCGCGATCAGGCTGGTGGCGGCGGCTGCCTGGAAGCTGAAGCCGCCGTGGAGGAAGACCAGGCCGGGCACCACCACCACTCCCCCGCCGACCCCGAAGAGGCAGGAGCAGACGCCGGCGAAGCCGCCCAGCAGCAGGGCGAAGCCCCAGGCGGCCGCCCCGCCGGCGACCCAGCCCGCGAGCTCGACCGCCGGCGGATCCAGCAGGTTGCGCGCCGCCGCCAACAGCAGGAAGGCGACGAACACCCGCCGCAGGCCGGCCGCCGGCAGCGAAACCAGGATGCGGGGCCCGACCGGCGCCCCCAGCCGGCCCCCCACGGCGCGCCCGGGCGCCC
>JACNJP010000317.1:643-4331 GCA_014382465.1 Planctomycetota bacterium | reverse complement strand
CGCCGGGTTCGCCCCGCGGGCCTTGGTGCGGCGGGTCTCTTCCCCCGGCTGGCGGAGGCTCGCGCGGGGGCTTCGCTGGGGCGGGGCGGTCGCGGCGGTGGCCGCCGGCCTTCTGCTCGGCTGGGCCGAGCTCCCCTGGGGCAATCAATACAAGATGGCCCGGATCGGCGGCCTGCTGTGGGCCCTGCCCGCCGGGGCCGGCCTGGCGGTCCTCGCCGCCCGCCGGCGCTGGCTGCCGTGGGCCTTCCTGGCCGTGTGCCTGCCGACCACCGGGCTGATCCCGGGCGCCTACCTCCGCTGGGCCGACGAGAGCCCCGCCCTTCCCCTGACCGTCGAGGGCGGGAAGCTCAGTTTCCGCCCCGAATCCTCCGAGGCCATCCCGCCGCCGGTCCTCGAGGCGGAGGCAGCCGCGCCGGCGGATGCGGTCCTTCTGATCGACCCCTTCGGCCTGGCCGCCCGCCTCGGCGGCGGGAGGGTCCAGGGCCACCCCTTGGCACCGCTGTTCCGCCACGCGCTGGCGGTAGACCTGCTGCATGTCCACAACGAGGGCCAGCCGGACCTGGAGCTGCGGCTCCGCTGCGCCGCCGGCCTCTACCTCCCCGACACCGGCCTCGACCTCGCCTCCTCGCTGGGCGATCTGCGCGACCTGTTCCCAGGGCGGCCGCTCCTGGTCCTGGTGCGCCCGGACGATCCCGGCGCTGCCGAGGTGGCCGCTGCGGACGGCGCGGAAGCGGCCGCTTCCGCCGGCGGCTTCACCCTGTGGATGCTCCCTCCTCCGTCGTGACGCGGCGGTAGAGCAGGGCCCGCTGCAGGTGCTCCCGCTCGAGGATGGCCGAGCCGTCCAGGTCGGCGATGCTGCGCGCCACCCGGAGGCAGCGCAGGTGACCGCGGCCGCTCAACTGAAGCTGGTCGGCCGCCTGCCTCAGGAGGACGCGCGCCGAGGCGGCCACCCCGGTCGCCAGCAGTTGTTCGAGGGTGGCTCGGCCGGCCCGTCCCACTTGGCCGCGGGCGCAGCGCTCCTCCTGACGGGCCCGCGCGCGCGCCATCCGCTCGGAGGCCATGGCGCTGGTCGGCGGCCCCGGCGGCCCATCGAGGGCCTCGGCGGCCACCGGTCCCATCTCGACGAACAGGTCGAAGCGGTCGAGCAGCGGTCCGCTGACCCGCAGGCGGTACTGGGCCAGCCGCGCCGGGGTGCAGCGGCAGGGGATCCGTCGGTGGGTGAGGAAGCCGCAGGGGCACGGATTGCACGAGGCAACCAGCAGCGCGTCCGCCGGGAAGGTGGCCCATTCGCGGACCCGCTGCAGCCGGACTTCGCCGTCCTCGAGCGGCTGCCGCAGGCCCTCGAGGGCGGGCCGCGCGAACTCCGGCAGCTCGTCCAGGAACAGCACGCCGCCGTGAGCGCGCGACAGCTCCCCCGGCCGCAGCGGCTGGCCGCCGCCGAGCAGCGCCTGGGCCGAGATCGTGTTGTGCGGCGCCCGCAGCGGCGCCCGCCGCGGCATCGCGCGGACCCGGCCCAAGGCGGCCTCGACCTTGGCGAGCTCGAGGGCGGTGGCCGGGTCGAGCGCCGGCAGCAGCTCGGCCAGCCGGCGCGCCACCATGCTCTTGCCGGTGCCGGGCGGCCCTTGGAACAGGACCGGGTGGCCGCCGGTGGCGGCGATGATGGCCGCCCACCGCGCCTGCTGCTGGCCGCGCACGTCCTCCAGGCGCAGGCTGGTCCCGGCTTCGCCGCCTGGGTCCAGGGGAGCGGCCGGCTCGCCGTTGCCCGGGGCCTCCAGCAGCGCCGCCACCTCGCCCAGGTCGGCGGCCGCGTAGGCCGGGACCCCAGGCGCGAGGGCGGCCTCGGAGGCAACCTCGGGCGCTGTGATGACGCCGGCGAAGGCCAGCTTCGAGGATCCCGCCGCCAGCGCGGCGAGCAGGGTGCCGCGGGCGGGCGGGTGCAGCCGACCTTCCAGGTCCAGCTCGGCCAGGAACAGCCAGGGCCGGACCGGCGACTGCAGGCTGCCCTGGCGCACCAGCACGCTGACCGCCATGGCCAGGTCGAGGGGCAGGCCGCCCTTGGGGATCTGGGCCGGCACCAGGTTGAGCAGCACCTTGCCCTTGGGGAAGCCGAAGCCGTGGCGACGCAGGGCGGCCGGCAGCCGCTCGCGGGCTTCGCGGGCCACGGCGTCGGGCATACCGACGAGCACGATGCGCGACAGGCCGCGGCCGAGCAGGGCTTCCACCCGGACCAGGCGCGCTCTGCCGCCGTGGAGCGCGGCGCCGTAGATCCCAGCCATGACTCGCAGACGCCCAGCGGGCTGCCGGGTTACCGGAGTTCCGGGAAGCGAAGCGCCCCGTCCAGCGTGGTGCGCCAGGGGATGCCGCGCCGGTCGAGCATCGGCGCGACCGGCAGCGGCAGGTCTCCGCTGCCGCAGGAGATCCACGCCAGCCGAGGCCGAAGATGGTCCAGCAGCTCCGCCACGCCGTCGGTGCTGAGGCCGTGGTGGGGGAGCAGGAGGAGGTCCACCGGACCGGGCGGCAGGTGCCGCAGCAAGCGGCGCAGGGACCAGCCGTCCTGGTCGCCGATCAGCACCGCCCGCCCCGCCGGACCCTGGACGTCGAGGACCTGGCCGCGGCCGTTGGAGTCGGCCGGCTCGACCGGCCGGCTGCCCCAGGCGGTGGCGGTCCAGGGCTCGATGCCGGGGACCCGGCGCGAGCGGTCGGGCGCTGCCGCCAGGTCCAGACTTCCGAGTTCGCGGCGCAGCCGGCCGAGCCCCGAGACGTGGTCGAGGTCGCGGTGGCTCGCGAGGTGGAAGGCCGGCAGCGGCCAGCGCTGGGCTCGCAGCGCCGGGAGGAGGATCCGGTCCACCAGGCGGCGCGGACCGTGTTCGGCGCTGCCTAGATCGAAGACCGCCGCCCCTTGGTGCCCGGCGATGACCACCCCCAGCCCGTGGCCGACCGGCAGGGCCAGGATCCCGGGTCTGGAGGGCCCGGCGGCCTGAAACAGCAGCAGGACGCCCGCCAGGCCCGCGGCGGCCGCCAGGGCCCGCTTCCTGCCAGCGCCCCTTGCGGCCAGGCCACCGAGCAGCGAGGCGCACAAGGCCCCCAGCAGGGCGCTGGAGCAGCGCGGCGTCGCCCACGGCGTGGCGGGCAGTCGGTCCAGGCGCTCGAGCAGCCTCCCTTCCCAGCTGCCCAGAGTCTCGAGCGGCCAGACCGCCAGATCGCCGACGCCCGGGAGCGCCGCCAGCAGGGCCAGGCTGAGACGGATCGGCAGGATCAGCGCCAGGACCGGGGTCAGCGGGACCGACCACGGCTCGAGCGTGCCCTGGACCTGGTGGAGCCAGGGGGCGGTCCCGAGGAAGGCCGCCGAGGAGGCGCGCAGGGCGGCCAGCGGGGAACCCGGCCGCCCTCCCCCCGAGCCGAGGATGAGGGCTCCGGTGGCCGAGTACGAGAGGACCAGGCCGAGGTCGGCCGGCCGCGGCGGAAGCAGCGCGAGTTCGCTCCACAGGGCGCAGGCCCACAGGCTCAGCGAGGTCACCCGCCAGGCCCGGATCCGGGCCAGCTCCCGCAGGCTCAGCACCGCCAGCGCGCGGACCACCGGCGGGCGGCCCCCCGCGACGACGGGGGGGCCGCCCGGCCGCGGGCGGCGCCGGCGGCGCGGGCGGCCCGGGCCGCCCCCCCCCCCCACCCCGGCCCCCGGCCACACGGG
>JACNJP010000317.1:0-633 GCA_014382465.1 Planctomycetota bacterium | reverse complement strand
CCCCGCCGGCCGGGGACCGGGCCCGCCCCCCGCGGCCCCGGCCCCGCCGGCGCGCGGCCCCCGGGGGGGCGGCCGCGGGGGGGAGGGGCGGCGGCGCCGAGCAGGGGCAGGCGCAGGGGGGGGGGCGGGCCGGGAAGCACCCGCCGCAGCATCGCGTCCCAGAGCCACAGGTGCATGCCGGAGACCGCCAGCAGGTGGAGGAGGCCGAGCGAGCGATAAGGGCCGTAGCGCTCCTCCGGGATCGCTCGACGGTCGCCCAGGAGCAGGGCGATCGCCATGGCGCTCTCTTCCGGCCCGAGCCGCGACTCGAGCTGCCGCCGGATCCCCTGCCGGAGGCGTTCGAGCGGCCCGGGCCCGGCGCCGGGTGCCGGCGTCCAGACCATGGCCTCCAGCCTCAGCCGGCCGCCCTCCGCGGTGAGCAGGCCGGAGCAGCTCAGGCGACCGGCGGGCGGCGCTCCCTGGGGAGAGCGGAAGGAGATCCGGCGGCCCGGGTGGTCGAGGGCCTCGCCGTCCGGCCTCCGTAGCCGGTCGAGCTCTCCGGCGGCGGTGCCATCCAGGTAGGCCTGGCAGGTGGCCAGGCGGGGCTCGAAACGCACCGCCCGCGCCGGCACCGGGGGCGCCGCCGGGGGCGCC
>JACNJP010000259.1 GCA_014382465.1 Planctomycetota bacterium | reverse complement strand
CCGAGAAGTCGAAGACATCGCCGGGCTTCGGCGTCATGTCCATGCAGTACTCGGCGTTGACCGAGTAGACCAGCTCGCGGATCTTCGAGGAGGTCCCGCTCGGGGCGGCCACCTGGGCGACGGTCACGTCCTGGACGCCGATCAGGCGCGGCTTGACCAGGTCCTGGAGGAAGCCGCGGTAGAGGTCGGCGTCGTTGCCGGCGCGGATGACCTGCACCAGGACCGCGTCGCCAGAGAAGGTGGTCTCGATCGGGTCGGTCGGCTTGTTGGTGATCCGGCGGTTGCCCTTAAGGTTCCGGACCACGACGGCCTGGCCGTAGAGCAGGTCCTCCTTGGTCGGGATGCGGATCTTGATGTTGTCGTTGACGGCGTCGAGGGAGGCCGGGAAGCCCTCCGGGTTGGCCGGCAGGCCGAGCACTGACGACTCGCGAGCGCTGATCGTCGGGTCGATCAGCACGTAGCCCTTCTTCGTCAGCGGGTCGTTCCGGACCACCAGCCTGACGGTCAGCTCCTCGGTAGCCGGGGAGCCGCTGAAGACCTGGATCGAGGACGGCGTCACCGTGGCCGGGTCGACCTGGTCGGAGAAGCGCAGGCGCACGGCGCCGTTGCGGGCCACCATCGTGTAGGACGGCGGGTCGTTGGGGCCCTTGCGCTTGAGGGACTCGAGCCCCGACCGGGCGGCGTTGAGCAGGATCGTGAAGCTGGCGCTCCCCTGGACCTGCAAGACCTTCAAGGTCTCGGCCTGGGTCACCGGGTTGGTGCTCAGCTTGTAGTTGATCCCGTCGATGACCAAGTTGGGACGCACCATGACGTCCTGGAGGACCAGGGCGTCGTCGGCATCCACCACGTTGACCAGGCGGCCCCACTCCAGGGTCTCCAGCACCAGCTGGCCGTTGGCGCCGAAGACGGACGCCGGAGGCTGGTTGGAGTTGAAGCAGCTGGCGGTCAGGGCCAGGGCAGCCAAGCCCGTGAAGGGAAGGCAGCGGCGAAGGATCGAAGGGATCTGCACGGTAGGACTCATGCGGCTTTCAGGTCAGCGAGGAACGACCGAGGACTGGCGGAACGAGGTCCGAATCGGCCCATCCTAGGCTGGCGCGGAGAAGGGGCTACCGCCCTTTTGGCAACATCCGTACCAGGTCGTGGAAGGACCAGAATCCAGAGGGATCCGGGCGCGAGCGCCCAAATTGTTCGGTTCCGCACGGTCGCGGACTCGGGGGGGGTGGGGGAAGACTCAGCTCCCCCACCAAACATACCCTTCCCGCAGGGCCTCGTCACGCTCTCGGAAGGGCCGGAGATTCTCGGGCCGGATCCTCAGGGCGGCTTGCGAGTGCAGCGGGTGCACGCGGCGGCTGGAGCGGCAACCGGCGTATTCGACCCCGAGCTGGGAGTCGCAATAAGCGCACAGGAAGAGCCGCTGCCGCCGCCCCACCACCCTCCAGGGCGGCTTGATGGCCTCCTCGTGGGTGACGCAGTTGGCGTTGGGGCAGGCGCCCAGCTCGTGCTCGGGGTTGCCCGCTGGCAGGGAGGTCAGCGGCGGCAGCGACCAGGCGTCCGCCCGCAGCATCGCCAGGAACACCGCCTGCCGCACCACCGGCCCGTTGCGGGCCTGGAGGAAATAGCGCGCCCGGGGATCATCATCCACCTCCTCCGGGAGTTCGCCCCGCCGGGGCAGCGGGTGGAGGAACAGGCAGTCTGCCAGCAGCGGATCGTCGAGCTGCCAGCCGCGCAGCCCGGGGTAGACGCCGCGGTCGGCCTCGGCGCCGCGCTCGTCCTGGAGCCGGGTGAGGTAGAGAGCGTCGAAGCGCTCGAGGACCGGCGTGCCCTCCTGGAACAGGGTGCCCTGCAGCATGCCCTTGGGCTCGAGCACCCGGGCCTCCTCGGATCCGGTCCAGGAGCGCAGCACCGGATGGGAGACCATGCCGGCGCGGTACTCCGCGCGCTCGAGGATGCGGGTCTCGAAGCTGGTCTCCCAGTCGAGCCCCGGCGCCGGCAACGCCACCACCCGGGCGCCGAGCATCGTCAGGCCCCAGGCCAGGGAGCGCGCGGTGCGACCGTGCATCAGGTCCCCCATCAAGCCGACGGTGCGGCCCTGGAAGCCGCCCCACTCCCGGTAGAGGGTGTAGAGGTCCACCAGGGTCTGGGTCGGGTGGCCCAGCCGGCCGTCTCCGCCGTTGACCACCGGCACGCCGGCGGCCTGGGAGACCAGCCTCGAGGCGCCGTCGCGCGGATGGCGCCACACGATCAGGTCGGCGTAACCGCCGATGATCCGCGCGCTGTCCCGCAAGGTCTCCCCCTTGGTACGGCTGCTCGTCTTGGGGTCGGCGACGGTGATGACGCCGGCGCCCAGGCGGTGGGCTGCGGACTCGAAGGAGAGCCGGGTCCGGGTCGAGGGCTCCTCGAAGACGGTGGCGATGATCGACCCGCGCAGGGCGTCACGCAGCTCGAGCGGCCGCTTCTCGATCTGGCGCACGCGGTCCAGGAACGCCGACAGGAAGGCGGCATTGAAGGCTTCCGCAGAGTGGAGCCCTTCCAGGACGGGAAGTAGCGGCATCGCAGCGCGAGATTCTA
Source organism: Planctomycetota bacterium (assembly GCA_014382465.1). Classification (GTDB taxonomy): domain Bacteria; phylum Planctomycetota; class UBA1135; order UBA1135; family UBA1135; genus J029. The sequence goes on along the minus strand of JACNJP010000259.1, from coordinate 1,763 downwards.
TCTCTGCCCGGCCGCGGCACCGAGCATGGCGTGCAGCCGGGAGCGGCGCTCGGCGCCGAAGGGCAACAGCACGGCCGGGCCGGGTGGGCGGCCGAACCGCAGCGACAGGGCACTCTCCAGGTCGCGGACCAGGCCGCTGCCCTCGCGCAGGACCGAGCCGCGCAGCCAGCCGAGCCCGGAAGGCGGCTGCCAGCCTGGGGCCAGGTCGCTGCGGTGAAGCAGGACGAGGTCCTCCTCGGCGCGCTGCTGGAACAGCGGGACGAAGGCCGATGACGGCGGGACGGCGGTATCCAGGACCCAGATCCTGGTCCAGGCCTGCCGGAGGACCCGGCGGCTGTCCCGCACCGCCGCGGCGTCCACCCCCTCGGCCCCTCCCCACAGGCCGGCGGTGTCGACCAGGCGGATCTCGAAGGCGTCCGTCCCCCGGCCGAGCAGGACGCTGGCTTCGACGGCGTCGCGGGTGGTGCCCGGATGGGGCGAGACGGTCACCCGCTCCTCCTGCAGCCAGGCGTTGAACAGGGTGGACTTGCCGGCGTTGGGTGGGCCGACGAGGGCGACCACGGGCGGCTGCTCCAAGATCCTGGCCCAGGCTTCCCCGGCGAGCAGGCCGGCGGCGGCGGCCGGGCGGGCGGCTCCGGGCAGGTCGGCGATCGCCTCCAAGGCGCGGTCGAGGCGACCGTCGAGCACCGCTCCGGCGGCTCGAGCGGCCAGCGGGGACCGGGCTCGGTAGAAGCGCTGGCGGTCCGAGTCCTCGGCCAGGGAATCCTCCACCCAGCCTGCCGCGCCCAAGGTCCGGCGCAGGGCCTCCGCGACTCCCGCTCCGCCGTGCAGGTGCAGCTCGGCGACCGCCGCCGCGCCGCCGCGCCGCAGCCACAGGAGGCCCTGGTCGAGGACCTGCCCGGCCGAGGCCAGGTCGAAGCGACGCGGCGGACCGACCTGGGGCAGCCGGCCCAGTCCCAGCACCCGGGCCAGGTCCGCCTCGGCGGCCTCCAAGCGCCACAGGGACAAGGCGCTCGGGCCCGGAGCGCTCAGCCGGCAGTATCGGCCGCTCATCCGCCGGCCGGCTCCCAGCCCGCCAGGCCCTCGAGCACCAGGTCGGGGACGTGGTCCCAGTCCTGGCCGAGCAGCGGCCTGAGGCGCTGGGCATCGCCGCCGGTGAGGAAAGCGCGCAGCCCGGGGAGCCCGAGCGAGGCCGCCATGCGAGCGCGACCGGCGCCCAGGGCGTCCGCCAGAGCCACTCGGGTGCCCGCCGCCACCGCCGCCCGGCTGTCGCTCGGGATCGCGGCCGGATCCTCCCCATCGGCGGCCGGAAGGTGCGGGCAGGCGCGCGCCAGCGCCTCGGCCTGAATCCCGAGTCCGGGCCCGATGGCGCCGCCGCAGAAGCGCCCGCCGCCGTCGACCAGGTCCAGGGTCCAGGCGGTGCCGAGGTCGGCCACCACCAGCGCCCGGCGGCAGCGGCGCCAGGCCGCCCAGGCGGCCAGGATCCGGTCGGCGCCGGTGCCTCGGCTGAGGATCTCCATCGGCCAACCCTGCTCGCCGGCGACCCGCACCGAAGCGGCGGCGCCGAGCGCCCGCTCCCGCAGCCGCGCCAAGGCGGCCGGATTGACGCTCGCGAGGCGCACCCGCCGTCCTTGGATTCGGCCGGCCAGCTCCTGGAGGAAGGCGGCCCACCCGGCGTCGCGGGCAGGCAGGGCGAAGGACTCAGGGGCGGAGGCCGCGCGGGGCGCGAGGGCCCCCGGCCTGAGCCGGCGGCTGCCCCGGCG
>JACNJP010000155.1 GCA_014382465.1 Planctomycetota bacterium | reverse complement strand
CGGGCCAAGGTCGCCTCCCGGCTGAGCCCGGGGTGTCCGGGCCCAGGGAAGACGGTTCAGGGTGGCGAGGGTTACGGCTGGAGCGGAATTCAGGGGCCAGGCAAAGGGGCCGGATTCGAACTTAGCCGTCCCACCGTCTCCCTCCGCAGCACCTGCCCGAAGTCCTCGAGCAAGCTATACAGCAACGGCACCACCCACAACGTGAAGAAGGTCGAGAACGCCAGCCCGCCGGCGACGCCCACCGCGAGGCTGCGGAAGGACAGGCTGTTGCCGTCGGGGGTCGCGATGGCGATCGGCAGCAAGCCGGCGATGGTCGTCACGGCGGTCATCATCACCGGCCGCAGGCGGTCGCGAACGCCCTCGACGATGGCCTGGTGGCGGTCCCGGCCCTCGCGGCGTAGGCGGATGATGCGGTCAACCAGGACGATGCCGTTGTTCACCACCACCCCGGCGAGCACGATCATGCCGATCAGGCCGATGATCTCGAGGTTCATGCCGGTGATCTTGAAGGTCCATAGGGCGCCGACGACCGCGAAGGCGATCGTGATCAGGACCGAGAAGGGCAGCAGGATCGACTCGAACAGCAGGCCCATCAGCAGGAAAACCAGGGCCACGGCGAGGGTGAAGGCGGCCTTGACCTCGCTCATGTCCTCCTCGAAGTCGCGCAGGCCGCCCTCCTGCTCCCAGCGGTAGCCCTCCGGCAGCGAGACGCCGGCCATCAGGGTTCCGAGCTCCTCCGCCGCCACCTTGAGGTCCTTGCCCGGGTGCTTGAGGCCGACGACCTCGCGGGTGCGGCCGTCCTTGCGGAAGATCTGCCGCGGCGCCCGGTTGACCTCCATCTCGGCGAAGTTGCCCAGCGAGAGCAGGGCGCCGGTGTCGAAGCCGGCGACCGCCAGCTCGCTGAGGCGGGCGCGGTCGGGCTCCAGGGGCTCGTCGTACTCCATCAGCAGCGGGACGTCGCCGCTGGGGGTCTGGAAGCGGTTGATCATCAAGCCGCGCAGGCCCCACTCGACCACCCCGAGCACCTGCTGGGTGCCGGTGCCGGCGCGCAGCATCTTCTCCCGGTCGAGGGTCAGGAGCAGTTCGCGGGCCGGGTCGTCCTCCTCGTCGACCGCCTCCCAGACGCCGCTGCTGCGGGCCTCGGCACGGATCTCCTCGGCCAGCCGGGCCACCGTCAGGCTGTCGGGGCCGGTCAGCACCAGCCGCTGCCAGCGGTCGGCGCCCTCGCTGTCGGCCTGGAAGTCGCCCTCGAAGTCGATCTCGAAGGCGGGGTGGGCGGGGGCCTCCTCCTTGACCAGCTTGCGGATGGCGTCCTCCTGGTCGGACGACAGCGGCAGGTCGGGCCACAGCATGACCTGCCCGCCGCGGCGGCCGAAGAACAGGCCGACGGAGGTGTCGCCGCCGATCTCCTCGATGCGGCTGAGGATCCGGTCCGAGAGCAGCGCCTGCTCCAGCACCGAGGCGGCCTCCTCGGCCTCCAGCAGGGTGGTGTTGGCGCCGAAATCGAAGCTGAACTCGATCTGGCCCGAGCCGCCGAGGCGCCCCTGGATGTCGCTGCCGGCGCTCGCCAGCGAGCCGGAGAGCAGGAACAGGAGCGCCAGGCTGCAGGCGCGGAAGCGGTGGCGCAGGGACCAGTCGACGATCCCGACCAGCCGGTCGGCGAGCTTGCGCGACCAGCCCCAGCCGGCCTGGACCGGCCGGCCGGCCCGCCCGCGCACCAGGAAGCGGGAGGCCACCGGCACCACCAGGATCGCCAGGACCAGGGCCGCCGCCAGGGCGACGCACAGCGGGCCGCCGATCGAGGAGGCGAACAGCCGGGTGTTGCGCTCCTCGGACATGAAGATCAGCGGCAGGAACACCACGATGGTGGTGGCCGTGGCCGTGACCACCGCCAGCACCATGTCCGCCGGACCGCGGGTGCAGGCCTCCTCGAGGTCGTCGCCGCGCTCCTGGCGGTGGAAGATGCTCTCGACGATGACCACCGAGTTGTCCACCAGCATCCCGATCGAGATCGTGATGCCCATCATGGTGAACAGGTTGAAGGAATTCCCCGAGAAGTAGAGCCAGGCCAGCGTCGCCAGCACCGAGAACGGGATCGACAGGGCGATCAGGATCGTGAAGCGCAGCTGGCGCAGGAACAGGAACAGGACCAGGCAGGCGATGCCGCCGCCGATGGCGGCGTTCTTGACCACGTCGAGCAGCGAGGTGGCGATGGTCTCGCCCTCGGAGTAGAAGACGAAGTAGTCCAGCTTGCCGAGGACCGGGTCCCCCGGCAGCTCGACCTCGATCAGCTCCTTGAGGGCCGACGAGACCTCGAAGCTGTTGGCGGCGGTCTCCTTGGAGATCGCCAGGGCCATCGAGGACTTGCCGTCGATGCGGAAGGAGAATTCCGGCGCGTAGTAGGTGTACTCGACGCGGCCGATGTCGCGGATCTTGAGGCCGTCGCGGACCGGGTAGGACTCGATCTCCTCGAGCGTGTGGAAGCGGCCGTCGATGCGGATGATCGACCGCTCGCCGCCCTCGTCCAGGTCGCCGACCGAGGCCGAGAAGTTGTCGCCCAGCAGCCGCTGGTAGAGGGCGCCGATGTCGACCCGGCTGGCGCGCACCTGGTCCTCGTCGAGCAGGATGCGGACCGCCCGCGGCATCAGGCCGTCGGCGCGCACCGAGGCCACGCCGTCGACCGACTCGATCCGCGGCACCAGGACGTCCTCGACGATCGCGGGGGCGTCCTCGGCCATCGAGTCCGGGTAGAGGATCGCGCACCACATCACCGGCAGGGCGTCGAGGTTGGTGCGGAACACGAACAGCCGGTCGACCTCGGTCGGGAGCTGCGTGCGGGCGCGCTCGAGGCGGTCGGCGACCTCGGCGTAGGCCTGGTCCATGTCGAAGCTGCCCGGGAAGCTGGCCTGGATCCGGCACGAGCCCTCCTCCGAGCGGGTGGTGATGCTCTGGATGCCGCGGATGGTCCGCAGCTCCTCCTCGACCGGCCGGCCGACCCGCCGCTCCATCTCGATCGGGTTTGCGCCGGCCCAATTGGCGATCACCGTGATGGTCGACGAGGCGAAGCCCTGGGGCAGCAGCTCGATCGGGATCCGCAGGGCGGCGATGGCGCTGGCGCCGAGCAGCGCCGTCACCAGCATCAGGACCGCCACGGGCCGGCTCACCAGCTTGCGGAAGAAGCCGACCAGGCGGTCCTCGGGCTCGCTCACGCCGCTTCCTCGCGGGAGGCCGTCGCCAGCGCGGCGATGCGGTAGAGCACCGGCACCACCACCAGGGTCAGCAGGGTCGAGACCGACAGGCCGGCGATGACCACCAGCGCCATCGGCGCCCGCAGCTCGGTGCCCTCGGCGGCGCCGATGCCGCCGATCACCGGCAGGCCGGCCAGCCAGCCGGTCAGCGGGATCATGCCGAGCACGGTCGTGAAGGTGGTCATCAGGATCGGCCGCAGGCGGGCGCGGCCGGCCTCGATGATCGCCTCCTCGAGCGGCAGGCCGCGGCCGCGGTTGCGGTTGATCCGGTCCACCAGCACGATGGCGTTGTTGACCACGATGCCGGCCAGGACCACGCAGCCGAGCAGCGCCACCACCGACACCGGCACCTCGGCCAGCCACAGCGCCCACACCGCGCCGACCCCGGCCAGCGGCACCGTGAACATGATGATGAAGGGCTGCAGCAGCGACTCGAACTGGGCCGCCATGACGGCGTAGACCAGGAAGATCGCCAGCAGCAGGGCGAAGGTCAGGGAGCTCAGGGCCTGCTCCATCTCCTGCTTCTGGCCGGTGACCTGGACCAGGACGTCGGGCGGCACCTGCACCTGGTCGAGCCGCTCCTGGAGCCGGTCAGTGAGGCCGCCGAGGTCGAAGCCGCCGCTGGCGAGGGAGGCCGACAGCACCGCCGCCCGCCGCTTGCCGACGTGGCGGATCTCGCTCGGCCCGTAGCCGGTCGAGAGCGTGGCGACGGCGCCGAGCGGCAGCGGCCGGTCGGCGTCGGGGTTGATCGGCAGGTCGCGCAATTGCTCGACGTTCTGCATCATCGTCAGGTCGGCGCGGACGCGGATGTCGAGCCGCTCGTCGGCCTCCGGGAAGGTCGAGGAGATCTCGCCCTCGACCGCCAGCCGCAGCCGCTGGGCCACCTGGCCGAGGTTGAGCCCGTGCTCCCCCAGGCGCTCGCGGTCGAGCTTGATCAGCACCTCGGGGTTGCCGCGGCGGATCGAGCTGCGCAGGTCGACGATCCCCTCGACGTCCCGCACCCGCCGCTCGATGTCCAGGGCGATCAGCTCCACCTCCTCGAGGTCGTCGCCGAGGCCCTCGATCCCGCGCGGCCCCTTGAGCGCCAC
>JACNJP010000552.1 GCA_014382465.1 Planctomycetota bacterium | reverse complement strand
GGGACGCGCGGCACGCCGCGACCGCGAGGAAGCGAACCGGCACGACGTCGACGAAGACCACCCGCTCGCGCGCGACCCGGGTCACCGGGAGATCGGCGGAGAGGGACTCAAGGCAGGCGGCGAGCTGGCCGAGGCTCTCGTAGGTCCGGGCGCCGGCCTGGTAGCCGATCCGGCGGCCGGTGTAGCGGCGGAGATGGGGCGCCGCGGGGTCCGGATCGAGGCTCCCGGGCTGCTGGACCCGCAGCACGATGTCGAGCTTCTCGACCACCTCGGCACCGGCGCCGGGGCCGTGGTCCTTCGGCAAGGTGGCGTCCAGGCGCCCCTCCAGGGTGCGGAAGTTCAGCGTGACGATGAAGAAGATGAGCAGCAGGAAGGTGACGTCGATCATCGGCGTCATCTCGAGCCGTTCCTCCGGGTCGGGGGCGCGGCGGGGCATGCTCCCGGCTAGGGCGCCGAATCCGGGAAGTTACCGGGAATCCAGACCCGGCCGGCGGGATAGAATGGGCGGTCTTCGCCCTCCGCCGCCGGAGCCGGTCGGGAGGCAGGGCCGCCCGAATGGACCAGCCGCTCCACACCTTCCACATCCCGGTCATGGGGACCGGCTTCTCGATCGACACCGCGATCCGGGTGGGCGTCTTCGGCATCGCCTCGGTGATCCCGCTGCAGGATCATGTGCTGGCCGAGTCGGTGCGCAAGCACTACTGCCAGGAGAACGACATCGTCTACGAGGCGATCCCGCGCAGCGACCCCGAGGCCTGCGCCAAGCGCTTCGAGAGCTACCTCAACCTGGTGCACGACCTGGTCGAGGACCGGGTCCGCGAGATCAAGGCCGAGGACTTCGTCGCCGGCAGCGACAAGACCCGCTACTTCCGGCTGCTGCCGGAGAGCTCGCCGCTGAAGCGCGCCTACCTGCGCTTCCTCGAGCTGCCGGAGGGCGCCGAGCGCGACCGCCTCGGCGAGGAGCTGACCGCGGGCATCCAGCACGGGCGGATCGACGTCAACATGCTGACCAAGGTCGACCCGGCGGCCTTCGACGCCGACGGCAATCCGCTGCCGCCCGAGCTGCGGATCTCCCGCCAGGTGCTGCGCGGCTACGCCCGCTCCAAGCTGCGCGGCAACATCGTGTTCTCGGCCGGCATCAACCCGTCGCTCTACGGCACGCTGACCGGCTTCCCGGACTTCTACCGCGACGCCAGCGGCACCCCCAAGAAGGGCATCGTGCTCAAGGTGTCGAACCTGCGCTCGGCGCTGGTCCAGGGCAAGTTCCTGGCCAGGAAGGGGCTGGAGATCGCCGAATTCCGGCTCGAGTCCGGCCTCAACTGCGGCGGACATGCCTTCGCCAGCGACGGCAGCCTGCTCGGCCCGGTGATCGAGGACTTCCTGGCCAGCGCCGAGCTGTTCTCGGACACCTTCGAGGAGCCGGTGGCCCGCTACTACCAGCGCAAAGGCATGGAGCTGCCGGACGCCGCGCGCGGCCGCCGCATCCCGCTGACCGCCCAGGGCGGCCTCGGCACCCACGGCGAGCTGCGCCGGCTGATCGACTCCTACGGCCTCGAGAGCACCGGCTGGGCCAGCCCCTTCCTGCTGGTCCCGGAGGCCACCGCCCTCGACCTGCAGACCCGCGAGCGCCTCGCCGCCAGCGGTCCTGAGGACCTCTTCCTCAGCGACGCCTCGCCGCTCGGCATCAAGTTCAACCTGCTGCGCAACGCCAGCGCCGAGGAGCAGCGCGTCGACCGGATCGCCGGCGGCCGCCCCGGCTCCCCCTGCCCGAAGGGCTACCTGGCCCTCGACACCGAATTCCCCGGCCTGCCGCGCTGCCGGGCCTCGCGCGACTTCCAGGAGCTCAAGCTGAAGGCGCTCGGCTACGACAGCCCGCCGCCGGCGAGCTGCCCCGACCCGCGGGTCCAGGAGCTCTACGCCAAGGCCTGCATCTGCCACGAGCTCGGCAACGGCGCCCTGATGGACCTGGGCATCAGCAAGAAGCGGCTGCCGGTGCTGGTCTGCCCCGGCCCCAACCTGGCCTCCTTCGACCGCCTCTACACCCTCGAGGAGATGGTCGACCACATCTACGGCCGCGGACCCTCGCTGGTGCCGCCAGACCGTCCCCACTTCTTCGCCAAGGAGCTGACGCTGAACGTCGACTTCTGGCAGCAGATGGTCGGCCGGCTCGACCCCGACGACGCCGAGGCGGTCCAGACCGCCCGCGCCTACGCCGACGGGCTGCTCCGCGGCGTCGACTGCTACCGCCGCTTGGTCAAAGTGGAGCCCTACGAGGGCGAGAACCTGGAATCCCTGCGTCTCGCCCTGGACACCCAGGAACCGCGGATCCGGCGCCTGTTGCGCCGGCTCGAGGCCCGCCCCGAGGCCACCCGGACCGCCTGAAACCGGCTCCGGCCCCCCGCGGGCCCGCGGATTCCCTACGCCTCCGGGTCCATATCGAACGGTGGACCCGACCTCGGATCCCGGCTACGCTCGTCCGGCCTAGAGGCCGCCACACCATGAACAAGAAACGGATCGACTGGGTCAATACGACCTTCATTGCCTCGACCCACCTGATCGCCGTGTTCGCGGTCGTCTACCTGGCCGCGATCCACTTCTCCTGGTGGACGCTCGGCCTGGGCCTGCTGTGGGGGCCGCTGTGCGGCGTCTCGATCACCGGTGGCTACCACCGGCTGTTCTCCCACCGGACCTACCGCGCGACCTGGATCGTGCGCGCCTTCTACCTGTTCTTCGGCGCCGGCGCCTTCCAGAACTCGGTGCTGAAGTGGTCGGTGGACCACCGCATCCACCACCGCCACGTCGACGGCGACAAGGACCCCTACAACATCGAGAAGGGCTTCTGGTGGGCCCACGTCGGCTGGATCCTGTTCCGGGCCGAGGACCAGGTGGACCTCAGCCAGGCCAAGGACCTGTGGAACGACCGCCTGGTGCGCTTCCAGCACCGCTTCTACCTGCCGATCGCCGTCACCAGCGGCTTCATCCTGCCCGGCCTGATCGGCATGCTCTGGGGCGACCCGCTCGGGGCGGTCCTGGTGGCCGGATTCCTGCGCCTGGCGCTGATCTGGAACGCCACCTTCTCGATCAACTCGGTGGCCCACGTGCTCGGCAGCCGGCCCTACTCGCTGGCCAACAGCGCCCGGGACAGCATCGTCACCGCCCTGATCAGCCTGGGCGAGGGCTACCACAACTTCCACCACCGCTTCCAGTCGGACTACCGCAACGGCATCCGCTGGTACCACTACGACCCGACCAAGTGGTGGCTCTGGACCCTGTCCAAGGTGCGGCTGGTCAAGGACCTCAAGCGGGTCCCGCGCGAGGCCATCGAGGCGGCGCGCCAGGCGGTCCGGGCCCAGAAATCGGCGGGCTCCCCGGCCTGACCCCGGTCCCCGGCGCGTTGCCTGCAACAAGAGCTTGCGCTAGGCCAGCCCTTTCCGGATAAGATCTACGGTCTCATGGGGTCGCCCCCACCTTCGTGGCGGGGAGCGGCTCACCGATCAGATACCTCCCGAGGGTAGTTTGATCCGGTTGTCAGCTACACTCGGGTTTGGATCGAAAGAATGAACATCTACGTGGGGAACCTCCCCTTCACCGTCGACGACGACGAGCTCCGCGATCTCTTCGCGCAGTTTGGCGACATCCAGTCGGCCAAGATCATCATGGATCGCGAAACCGGCCGCCCGCGTGGCTTCGGCTTCGTGGAAATGGGCGACGCCGACGGCCAGAAGGCCATCGAAGCCCTGAATGGTTTCAGCATGCAGGGTCGCGAGCTCCGCATCAACGAAGCTCAGCCCCGTGAGGACCGTGGTCCCCGCGGCGGCGGCGGCGGCGGTGGTGGTGGTGGCGGTCGCAACCGCTGGTAGGCGATGAACGGAGCGCCCCCCTGGGCGCTTCCCGGACCAGGCCGCTGGAGCGATCCAGCGGCCTTCTCCTTTTCCCTGGATCCGGTCTGGGTCACCGGAAGGCCGGGTTTATGGAGCTCCATGCAATCGCGAACAGCCCTTCTCCTCTTCGCGCTCTGCGGCTTCGTCCTCGCCACCGCGAACCTCGGAGCGTTCCTCCTCAAGGCCAGCAGCGCCCCCAACGGCTACGCCGCCGCCCCGCCGAACTTCCGGAGCTGCCTGCCTTGTCATGACTCCTACGCCCTCGGCAGCGGCGGCGGCTCGATGAGCATCGGCGGCCTGGGGGGCTCCTACGCCCCAGGGACCACCCAGCCCATGACCGTCACCCTCAGCCGCAGCGGCTCGACCCGCCGGGGCCTCCAGCCCCGCCCCCCCCACGACCAGGGCACCAGCGGCGGGGGCCCGGCCCCCGGCGACCACCACACCCCGCACCCCGGCCACC
>JACNJP010000525.1 GCA_014382465.1 Planctomycetota bacterium | reverse complement strand
GACAACTGCCATTCTGGAACTATCTCTACCTTCGAATCGGTTCAGAGCCCCGGGAATCCGCCCGGGAGGTTGGGCATGCCGCCCCTTTGGCCCATCTGACGGAGCATCCGCTTCTTCGAGCGGCCTCCCTTCATCATCTTGCCGAGGGACTTCATCTGCTTCTGCATCTCCTGGAAGGAGCGCAGCAGCCGTTTGACTTCGCTGACGTCGGTGCCGCTGCCGCGGGCGATCCGCAGGCGACGGGTGCCGTTGAGCAGCTCCGGGTGGAGCCGCTCCCTGGGCGTCATGGACAGCACGATGGCCTCGATGCGGCCGAATTGCTTGTCATCCACGGCGTCCAAAAGGCCGGACATCTTACCCATTCCGGGCATCATGCCCAAGATCTTCTTCATCGAGCCCATCCGCTTCATCATGCGGAACTGGCTCAGGAGGTCCTCCATGGTCAGCCGCCCGGACATCATCCGGACGTAATCGTCCATGGCGACCTCCTCGTCGACGGCCTCCTGGGCCTTCTCGACCAGGCCGACGATGTCCCCCATGTCGAGGATCCGGCCGGCCAGCCGCTCGGCGTCGAATTCCTCCAGGTCCTGGGCCTTCTCGCCCACGCCGAGGAAGCGGACCGGCACCCCGGTGACCTCGCGCACCGACAGGGCGGCGCCGCCGCGGGCGTCGCCGTCCATCTTGGTCAGGATGACGCCGTAGAGGTCGAGCCGGTCGGCGAAGGCCTGGCCGGAGTCGACCGCCACCTGGCCGGCCATGCCGTCCAGCACCAGGTAGGAGGCGTCGGGCCGGACCGCATCGCGGACCGCCTGGATCTCCCCCATCAGCGCCTCGTCGATGTGCAGGCGGCCGGCGGTGTCCACGATCAGGACGTCGTAGCGGCCCTCGCGGGCCCGGTCCTTGGCCCGCCTGGCGACGCCGGCAGGATCGACGCCCTCCCCAGGCATCTCGGCGTGGACGTCGACGCCGATGCGCTCGCCGAGCTGCTTGAGCTGCTCCACCGCCGCCGGGCGCTGGAGGTCGCAGGCGGCCAGCAGGACCTTCTTGTTGCGCCGCTCGGTCAGCCAGAGGGCCAGCTTGGAGGCGGCGGTGGTCTTGCCGACGCCCTGGAGCCCGGCCAGCAACAGCACCATCGGGTGCTTGGGGTTCTTCGGCAGCGAGGGCTCCTCGCTGGCCATGAGCGCCGCCAATTCGGCGTGGAAGGCGGCGGTCGCTTGCTGGGCGCCGGACACTCCGGCGAGCCGCTCCTCCCCCGCCAGCCGCTCGCCGACCCTCTTGGTGAAGGTCTGGGCGACGGTGAAGTGCACGTCGGCCTCGAGCAGGGCCCGCCGGACGTCGCGCAGGGCCACCGCGACGTGCTCCTCGGAGAGCTTGCCGGGGCCGCGGAAGCGGTCCAGGACCTTGGTGAGGGACTGCTGCAGGTTCTCGAGCATGGAGGATCGCCCCTCAGAGGCCGGCCGGGGCCGAGGGAGCCGGTGATTCTAAAGGCGGATCTCCGACCGCAGAAGGCCTTTCCGCGATCCCCGGTCAGGGCGAGTCGGGGTCGAGCCGCCGCTCCACCCGACCACCGAGGCCGCTGAGCTTGGCCTCCAACCCCTCGTAGCCGCGGTCCAGGTGGTAGACCCTGCGCACCAGCGTGGTCCCCCTGGCGGCGAGGCCGGCCAGGACCAGGGCGGCGCTGGCCCGGAGGTCGCTGGCCAGGACCTCGGCCCCTTGCAGCGGCGCCGGCCCCTCGACCCGCGCTGTCCCGCCCTCGTGGTGGATCCGGGCCCCCATCCGCAGCAGCTCGGCGACGTGCACGAAGCGCTCCGGGTAGATGCTGTCGCGGATCGTGGCCTGGCCCTCGCAGACGGCGCTGAAGGCCATCCACTGGGCCTGGAGGTCGGTCGGGAACCCGGGGTAGGGCCGGGTGGTCAGACCGAGGGCGCGCGGCCGGCCGGACCAGCGTCCGGTCTCGGCCCAGTCCTCGCCGCTGCGCAGCGGCACGCCGCTCTCGGCCAACAGCTCGAGCAGGGCGGTGAGCTCCGACGGGGCGCAGCCCTCGACCCGGACCGCGCCGCCGGTGATCGCGCCGGCCAGCAGCAGGGTGCCGCTTTCGATCCGGTCGGGCGGCATCCTCAAGGGCCGGGCGCGCAGCCCGTCGACCCCCTCGACCTCGAGCCGCGGGCCGCCGACGCCGCTGATGCGGGCGCCGCAGGCGTTCAGGTAGCGGGCCAGGGCGGTGACCTCCGGCTCCACCGCGGCGGCCTCGAGGAGGCTGGTGCCGCGGGCCAGGCAGGCGGCCATGAGGACGTTGGCGGTCCCGAGCACGGTCGATCCGCGCTCGGAGGCCAGCCGGACCCGGCCGCCGCGCAGACCGCCCGGCGGCGCCTCGGCCACCACCGTGCCGTGCTCGACGGTGACCGTGGCCCCGAGCGCCTCCATGCCCTTGAGGTGGAGGTCGATCGGCCGCACCCCGAGCACGCAGCCGCCCGGCAGCGCCACCCGGGCGCGGCCGCGGCGGGCCAGCAAGGGTCCCAGCACGCACACGGAGGCCCGCATCCGCCGAACCACGGCGTAGGGCGCCTCGGTGGGTCCCTGCGCGCCGCAGCGGACGCGGACGCGGCCGGCGCAGGCGTCGACCTCCGCGCCGAGGTCCCGCAGCAGCTCCAGCAGAGTGGACACGTCCCGCAGCTCGGGGACCCGCTGGAAGTCGGCCTCGCCCTCCAGCAGCAGCGAGGCGGCCAGGATCGGTAGACTGGCGTTCTTGGAGCCAGAGGCCGCGACGCTGCCCGAAAGCTCCTCGCCGCCTTCGATCCGGAAGCAGTCCATTTGAAGCCGAGTTTGACGGCTCCACCCCGCATGAACTACCCTATCGGGCCTGTTTTCGCGGGCCCAGCCCCGAATCCACAGATCATGCCGCAAGCGGAAGTCGCACAACCCTCTTCCCCCCCGTCCGACCCCGCCGCCTTCTTCGCCGCCCCGCCGCAGACGCCGCGCAGCCTCGCTGCCGCTCGTCGCGGCCTGATGAGCGAACCGGCGACGGTGGAAAAGTTCGAGGCGACGGTCCGTGAAGCCCGCGCGGGCGGCAACCCGGTGGCCGCTGCCGGCTCGTGGGTCTGCGGCGAGTACGCCAAGGCCCTCGACCTGGCCCAGGGCGACGGCGAGCTGTCGGTGTTCATCCGCGCCGACTCGCTGCTCGAGCTGCAGCGCTTCGCCGAGGCCGCCGACCTGGCCGGCGGCCTGACCGGCTGCGACGACCCGGTGCTCGCCTCCTGCGCCTTGCACGCGCTCGACGCCGCAGGCCGCATCGAGGAGTTCATGGCCGCCGTGCCCGACGCCAAGCTGAACGGCTCCGACCGCGCCTACTTCGAGGCCCGCGCGCTCGAGGTCGACGGCCACTACCAGGAGGCCTGCGGCGGCTACGAGGCCCTGCTCGCCAAGGACGCCAGCCACTTCCCGGCCCGCTTCCGCCTGGCGCGCCGCTCCGACCTCCACGGCGACGACGCGGTGGCCCAGCGGCACTACGAGGCGATGCTCGAGCACCGGCCGATCCCGACCTCGGCGCTGATCAACCTCGGCGTCATGTACGAGGACCGCAACGACTTCGAGAAGGCCTGCGGCTGCTACGGCGCGGTGCTGCGCCGCGACCCCTCCAACCCGCTGGCGCGGCTGTACTTCAAGGACGCCCACGAGTCGCTGGACATGTTCTACGACGAGGAGCTGGAGAAGAAGGAGGACCGGCTGCTGCAGGTGCTACGCACGCCGATCTCCGACTTCGAGCTCTCGGTGCGGGCGCGGAACTGCCTCCAGAACATGGACATCCGCACCCTCGGCGACCTGGTCTCGCACAGCGAGCCGGAGCTGCTGGAGTTCAAGAACTTCGGCGAGACCTCGCTCAACGAGATCAAGCGGGTGCTGGTGGCCAAGGGCCTGCGGCTGGGCATGCGCCGCGACGACGGCAGCTTCATCATCCCCGAGGAATTCGAGGCCGAGCCCGACTTCGACCCCGACCGCGACCTGGCCTGGCTGGGCGAGCTGAGCGACGACCAGCGCGAGGCCCTCGACCTGCAGATCTCCACGCTCAACCTGTCGGTGCGCTGCCACCGCGCCCTGGTCGAGCGCCTCAACCTGCAGCGGGTGTCGGACATCCTCCGCTACACCGAGGAGGACCTGCTGAGCATGCCCAACTTCGGCATCACCTCGCTGAACGAGCTCACCAGCAAGCTCACCGAGCTGTGCCTGCGGCTGCGCAGCGGCCGCGGCGACGAGTACCTCGACAGCCAGATCTAAGGGCCTCGGCCGGTGTTCGACTTCCTCGATGGCCGCCTCGAGTCAGTCGCGGCGGCCGGCGTGGTCGTGA
>JACNJP010000551.1 GCA_014382465.1 Planctomycetota bacterium | reverse complement strand
AGCGGCGTGCGCTGGAGGAACGGGTGTCCGGGATCGATGCCGGTGTCGAGCACGGCGACCCGGATGCCGCGGCCGTCGAATTCGGGATACTCGGCGAGGAAGGCGAGCACGCCCAGGTCCTGTTTGGGCAGCTGGCCTCCGAGGGGATCCTGGAGCAGCAGAGCAGGGAGGAGCAGAAGGGGAGCGGTCAGCAGCATGTTCATCCACGCCGGCTGCGCCGGCGCCCGGCCGGACAGTCTACGGACCCGCCTACGACGCGCCGCCGTCTTCGCCGGCAGCGGCGGCGGCGTCCTGCGGCGCCCACAGCTCGGCGGGCACCATGATGCGCAGGCAGGACCGGCAGCGCACCAGCTTCGAGGAGGTGCCCACCCCGACGCGGTCGTTGGGCGGCACCATCATTCCGCAGCCGCCGCAGGAGCTGCCCTTGAGGGCGCAGACCGCCCGCCCCAAGCGCTTCTCGAGCATCTGCTCGTAGACCTCGACCGGGCCCGAGGGCAGCTTGGCCAGCCGCTGGCGGCGGTCGGCGTCGAGCTCCTCGACCTTGGCCCGGAGTTCGGCGACGTCGGCCTCGACGGTCTGGCGGAAGCTCACCAGCTCGGCGCCCGACTCCTCCGCCCGCACCCGACCCAGTTCGATCTCGGCCGCCAGGCGGTCGGCGTCCTCCAGCAGCCGCAGCTCCTCGTCCTGGAGCCGCGAGATCTTGTCGCGGAGTTCCTGGGCCTCGTGCTGAGCCACCTGGACGGCGCCCGCGTCCCGCAGCGAACGGCTCTTCTGCTCCAGGGAGGCGATCCGGGCCTCGGCGGTCCGGACCTCGGTCTCGATCTCGTGGGAGCGCACCAGGGCGGTCTTGCGGCGGCCGTCGAGGGCCTCGTTGCCGGCCTCGAGCACCGACTGCGCCGACTCGCGTTCGCCGAGCTCGGCCGGCAGCGACTCGAGGCGGCGGCGGAGCACGGTCAAACGCTCGTCGAGCCTCTGAACACCGACCAGGGCCGCGAGGGTCTCCTTCACCCTTTCAGGTTACCGGAGCCCTCGGGGCTTGGCGATAGCGCCCGGACCGAAAGCGCTCAGCCGGCGGTGACGCCGTCCAGGAAGCCGACCAGCTTGCGGGCGCGGATCGGGTGCTGCAGCTTGCGGATCGCCTTGGCCTCGATCTGCCGCACGCGCTCGCGGGTGACGCGGAAGATGCGGCCCACTTCCTCGAGGGTGTAGGTGTAGCCATCACCGATGCCGTAGCGCAGCTTGATGATCTCCCGCTCGCGGAAGGTCAGCGAGCCGAGCACGTCGTCGATGCGCTCCTTGAGCATCTCCTGGCCGGCCTTCTCGACCGGGTTGTCGGAGGACTCGTCCTCGATGAAGTCGCCGAAGTAGCTGTCCTCGCTGTCGCCGATCGGCCGGTCGAGGCTGATCGGGTGCTTGGCGATCTTCATGACCCGCCGCGCCTCCTCGATCGTGATCTCGGCGGCCTCGGCCATCTCCTCCAGGCTCGGCTCGCGGCCGATGGTCTGGAGCAGCCGCTTCTGCACCGCGCGCAGCTTCGACATGGTCTCGATCATGTGCACCGGGATGCGGATGGTGCGCGCCTGGTCGGCGATCGAGCGGGTGATGGCCTGGCGGATCCACCAGGTGGCGTAGGTCGAGAACTTGTAGCCGCGGCGGTACTCGTACTTCTCGACCGCCTTCATCAGGCCGGTGTTGCCCTCCTGGATCAGGTCGAGGAAGGACAGGCCGCGGTTGCGGTACTTCTTGGCGATCGAGACCACCAGGCGCAGGTTGCCGGACGACAGCTTCTTCTTGGCGTCGTCGTAGGCGTCCATGGCCTGGGTGATGCGGTGCAGCCGGGCCCGGTAGCTGTCGAAGCCCTCGAGGGCCCGCATCTCGAAGGACAGCGCCCGCCGCTCGAGCTCGTGGAAGCGCTCCTTGCCGGCCTTGGTGCGCTTCTGCTTGGAGTCGAAGGCGGCCAGCTCCTCGTGGACCGGGCGCCACTCCTCGACCCGGGCCTGCAGGAGCGAGATCATGTCCTGGACCAGGTCGACCTGGAAGTGCAGCTCCTCGGTCAGGACCGCGATGCAGCGCTGGCGGGCCCGCAGGCCGCTGCGGAAGACCTGGCGCTCGACCTGCTTCAGCCGCTTGTCGCGGACCACGCCGGTGGCCACCTGGGCCGCCTGGTAGAGGTCCTGCAGCGAGTGGTAGTGGCCCTCGAGGCGCTGCTCGAGGTCCTGCTTGGTGAGCTCGTAGCCGGCGCCGCCGTCGATGTCGGAGGTGCCGGTGTCGGAATCCTCGGCCACCGCCTGCTTCTTCATGCGGCGGTTGAAGTGGATCACCCCGAACGAGGAGTTGGCCTGGGCCGAGGGGTTGACCTTGAGGGTGCGGTCGAAGGCGATCTCGCTCTTCCGCACCATGTCGAGCAGCTCCAGCGCGCGCTCGAGGGCGAAGCCGGACTCCAGCACCAGGCGGCGGAAGATCTTGCGCGAGACCTCGATCTTCTTCGCCAGCGAGATCTCCTCCTGGCGGGTGAGCAGCGAGATCTCCCCCATCTGGGTCAGGTACATGCGCACCGGGTCGTCGATCCGCTCCAGCACCGGCTGGTGGGCCGAGCCGAGGCTGCGGTCCGAGGGCGCCGCCAGCGGCTTGGCGGTGACCGCCATCGGAGTGGTCACCGGCGGCAGGGTGGTCGGGTCCTCGCCGGACTCCACCAGGCGGATTCCGGCCTGCTCGAGGCGGTCGAGGACCTCGTGGAGCAGGTCGATCTTGACCTTGGGGAAGGCGGCGTTGACCTCGTCGGCCGGCAGAGTGCCGGTGACGGTCCCCTTCTTCACCAAGGTGTCGAGGATCCCGGCGGTCTTGTTGTCGAGGGCTTTGGTAGTCATCCGTGAAGGGGGCAAATCAGTCCTGGTCGTCCGCGGAGCGGATCTTGATCCGTCGTTGAAGGCTCGCGAGCCGCTCGTCGCTGGGTCCGTCGCTCTGCTCGTGCGCTCGCAGCCTGCCTTCGGCGCGCAGGAGGCGCTCCCGGCTGTCCGGCAGCATCCGCAAGGCCTGGTCGATGGCGCGGGCGCAGTCCGGCGGGGGCTGGAGCCGGACCTGGTCGAACCAGGTCCGGAGCTCGCCGTCCGAGAACTCGGCCAGGGCCTGCGGCAGGTCGAAGGGCAGACCCTGTTGTCGGCGATGGCGGCACCAATTCAAGGCCTGGTCCGCCACCGGATCGAGGAGTTCGAGGCTGTCGAGCGCCGTCATGTGCCGAGGGTAGAGGCTGGGGTCGTGGAGCAGGGCGTTCAGAATCTCGCGTTCGTTGCGGGCGAGGACCTCCAAGGCCGGGTTGCTGGGAATCGCGGTGGGGTCCGTCGCCGGGGCCCCGCCCTGGCGGGTTGCGAACCCTGGAGCAGGACGGACCATGCGACGGAGGCTCTCTTCCGTGAGTCCCAGCAAATCTCCCGCCCGACGCTTCCAAATCTCGCCCAGAGCAGGGTTTGGGGTGGATTGAATCCACTCCGCAGCCTCCTGCGCAGCGCGAGCCCGGACCGTCGGATCGGCAAAATCCGCCTTTCGAACCCATGTGTCGAGACGCCAATCGAGTATATCCCAGGCCGAACCAAGGCGTTCGGAGAGTTCTTCGGTCCTGCCGGCCGCCACCATGTCGGCCGGATCCTGCCCCTCCGGCAGCTCCACCACCCTGACGGCGATGCCCTCGGCCACCAGCAGGCGCCCGGCGCGGGCGGCGGCGCGGCGCCCGGCCTCGTCCGGATCGAGCATCAGGGCGACCGCGCGGTCGTGGCGGCGCAGGGCGCGGGCGTGGTCCTCGGTGAGCGAGGTGCCCAGGGCGGCGACGCAGCAGCGCAGCCCGGCCTGGGCCAGCATCATCACGTCGAGGTAGCCCTCGCAGAGGAGGATCGGGGTCTCGGCGGGCGCCTCGCGCATGGCCGCGGCCAGCCGGTCGAGGCCGTAGAGCAGCCGCCGCTTGGGGAACAGCGGTCCCTCGGGAGAGTTGACGTACTTCCCCATGCCGCGCTCGTCGGCGCGGGACCCGGG
This sequence comes from Planctomycetota bacterium, assembly GCA_014382465.1. Classification (GTDB taxonomy): domain Bacteria; phylum Planctomycetota; class UBA1135; order UBA1135; family UBA1135; genus J029. The sequence goes on along the minus strand of JACNJP010000551.1, from coordinate 326 downwards.
CAGGTAGCGGCCGCCGAAGCCGACCGTGCGCCCGGCGCGGTCGGCGACCGGGAAGATCACCCGGTCCCAGAAGCGGTCGCGCAGCGGGCCGCCGCCGTCGGGCTGGTAGACCAGCCCGGCTTCGACCGCCGCCTGGGTCGGGATCCCGGCCTGGTTCAGGCGGGCCGACAACCACCCCGGTTCGGCGGGGCCCCAGCCGCCCCCGAGCCCCCCCCGGGGCTCCCCGGGGAGCCGCGCCCCCGCCCAGTATCCCGCGCCCCCGGCCCCCCGGGGCCCCGCCCGACCCTTCCGCGCCACCGCCGCCCCCCCCCCCCGCGCCCTCCGCG
>JACNJP010000549.1:1288-4360 GCA_014382465.1 Planctomycetota bacterium | reverse complement strand
AGGTCCCCGCCGGAGCCGAACATCGGCATCGCCGCGCGCCCGACCGAGGCCACGTAGCGGGCCGCCGCCAGGTAGCGGAACTCGGTCACGCCGAGCTCGTCGGTGAGCTGGAAGCCGCCGCCCTGGCCGCCGTCCTCGCGCCGCACCATCACCGGCACCGAGGCGATCGGCTTGCCGTCGGCCTGGCCCACCACCCGCACCGTCAGGCCGGTCATCGGCAGCTCGATGTCGTGCTGCATCACGCCGGTGCCGCTGACGTGGACGGTGGTGGCGTAGCCGGAGCCGCTGCCGAGGCCGAACTTGCCGACCATGAGCATGTAGTCGCCCTCGCGCACGGCGTCGAATTCGTAGAAGCCGACGTCGTCGCTGTTGGCCACCCGCGTGCCCTGCATCGACAGCAGCATCACGCTCAGGCCGGCGCCGATCTCGTCGCCGCAGGTGAGGTAGCCCTGGAGCGTGCAGCTGTCGGCGCGGCCGCCGAGGGTCAGCTCGCGGACCTCCTGGTCCTCGATCTCGACGAAGGCGGCGATGGTCCGCAGGCCGCCGAGATCGCCGCCCATCATGCCGGCGAGGGTGTCGACGCTGGTGGGGATCGCCTGGACCTGGTAGGTGCCGCCCGCCAGGTGCTCGAACTGGATCTGGCCGTTCTCGTCGGTCTGCTCTCCCAGGGGGCCGCCCTGGCCGCTGAAGTTCTGCACCGTGACGATGGTGTCGGCGAGCGGGGCGTCGCGGTCGTCGAGCACGGTCACCAGCAGGCTGGCCCCTTGCAGCAGGCGGATCGTGACCTCGGTCTCGGGGAGGAGCGGGTCGAGTTCGAAGGGGCCGGCGGTCTGGGCGGCGTAGTCCTCGTGCTGCAGGCTCAGGCGCCACTCCCCTGGGCCCAGGCCGTCGAGGCGGAAGCGGCCGTCCTCGCCGCTGAGGGTCTGGGGGTGTCCGCCCTCGGGGGCGATCGACGCGAACATGTCGTCGAACAGGGTGCCGGCCTGCGGCAGGGCCCGGAGGCGGGCGCCGGCGACCGGCTCGGAGTCGCGCGCGTCGAGCACGACGCCGGCGAGGACCAGGCTGGGCCCGAGCGCCAGCTGGAAGGGGTCGCGGTCGCCCTGGTCGGCCGGCACCTCGGCGCGGGCCATGGCGCGGCCCTCGCAGTCGGCCTGCACCGTGACCTTGCCGGGGGGCAGGCCCTCGATCCGCAGCCGGCCGTCGGCGCCGGTCGGCTCGGCGGCCTTCTGCCAGGGCACCAGGGCCGACAGCAGGTTGCCGTCGAGGGCTCCCGACAGGTAGCGGATGCGGGCGCCCTCCAGCGGCTGGCCGTCCTCCTCGCGGACCACCCGCAGCTCGAGGCCGCGGCCCGGCCGCAGGGCGAAGCTGCCGACGTCGAGCGTCTGGCCGGCCACCGTCACGGCGGGCTCGGCGGGCCCGGAGGTGAGGTAGCCCTCGGCCCGCGCCAGGACCAGGAATTCGCCCTCCGGCACCGGCCCGAGCAGGAAGCGCCCGTCCTCGCCGACGGCGCCCTTGCCGCCCTCGGGGGCCAGGTCGATCCAGCGTTCGGCCGGGATCATCTCGCGGATGTTGCGGGCCATCTCGGGCAGGACGAAGGCCTCGGCGCCGGCCAGCGGCGAGCCGTCGGCGAGGGTCACGCGGCCGCGCAGGTAGGCGCCGGCGTGGAGCTCGACGACCACCACCTCGTGCTCGCCCGGATCGAGGGCGACGCTCGGTCGCTGCCGGGCGGCGCCCTCGGCGTCCACCCGGAAGGTGTAGGTGCCGGCCGGCAGGCCGCGGAAGCTCAGGCTGCCGTCACGGCCGGTGAGTCGCTCCGGAGCGTTGCGCGACCACAGCAGGCCGGTGAGGTAACGGCGCAGCTCGGCGCCGGAGGGCGGGCCGGACCAGGAGGCCTCGACGGTGAATTCGGGCGCCGGACGGCCGTCGACGCCGCGCACCTGGACCTCGACCGAGACGCTCGGCAGCAGCGCCTCCAAAGCGATCTCCTCGGCGACCTGGCGCTCCTCCTCGCCGACCCTGCGGGCCTCGGACCAGCGCCCGCCTGCGTAGAGGGCGATCTCCAAGCCGGGGCCGGTGCGCGGCAGGGTCAGGCGCCCCTGGCCGCGCTCGTAGGACCGGGTGCTCTCGCCCTCGCGCACCAGGAACAGGGTCTCGCCGGCCAGCTCGCCGGACGGGAGCAGCGCTTGGACCAGCAGGTCCTTGCCGAGGCGGCCGCGGCCGGCGGCGTCTCGGTCGGTGTTGGCCGCGGCGCCGGCCTGCTGCGGCAGCGAGTCCTCCGCGGGCTGGGCCTCGGCGGCGCCGGCGGCGGTCTCCCCGGGCGCGGCCTCGGCGCCGTCCGGGAGGAGGAAGATCGCGGTGGGGATCGCCACCAGGACGAGCAGGAGGATCAGGACGACGGGTGTGCGCACGATCAACTGGCTATGCTACGGCGGTGCCGATTTGGATCGCCTGGTTTCTGTTCCTCGCCTGCTCAGGGCCGGAACCGCTGAAGGATCCGGTCGCGGTGGCCTGGCGCGCGGCCGACGGCCACGCGCTGGTGATATGCGAAGGCGGCCAGCGCATTCGCACATTCGACCCGCTGCTGCGTCCGGTGCTCGACCGCATGCTGCCGGTCACGGTGGTCGCCGCGGCTGCCCGGCCGGGCGGATGGCTGCTGCAGCAGGAGGACGGCAGGATGCTGGATCTCGCCGGCGGCCCGGTCGAGGCTGACGCCGCGACGGAATTCCGCGCCGGCCTGGCCTGCGCCGGCCCCGGCAGCCGGTCCCTACGAGTCGACTTCGAGACCGGCGTCCTCACCGCCGGCCGGGCGGACTGGGAGCACCAGGGGGAGGTGGAGTGGGGCCCGGGCTGGGCCGCGCTGCGGATCCGCAGCAGCCGGATCCTCGGCGAGGCGGTCGAGAACCCCGTCATCATGTTGCGCGGGCGGCGCCGCCGGCCGGCGCCCCCTGCCGCCCGGCCCGCGCCCCCGCCGCGCCCGCCCCCGCCCCCCGCCGCGCGCGCTCGCTGTGCGCCCCCCCACCCGCCACCCCGGCCCCCGCCACTCCCCCCCGCCCGCGCGCCCGCGGTGGCCCC
>JACNJP010000549.1:0-1278 GCA_014382465.1 Planctomycetota bacterium | reverse complement strand
CGGGATCCGCGGCGAGGGGGTGGGGTGGCGTTTCGCCGGTGACCCGGCGCGGCGCGCCAGCCTGCGCCCCGATCCCGACGACCCGCTGCTGCAGATCGCCTGGTTCCAGCCGGTGGCCGGCGGAGTCAGGATCGAACTCCGCCACCGGCCGCCCTGCCGCAGCTACCCGCCGAGCGCCTGGAGCCCGTGGCGCCTGCTCCAGGCGCCGAAGGTCGAGCCGGCCGGCCCGCGGCCGGTGACGGTGCTGCCGGAGCGAGATTAGGTCAAGACCACTTCGATCTCGAGGGGCTGGCCGTCCCGCAGCAGGCGCACCGGGATCCGTTCGCCCTTCATCCTGCCGCCGAGGGCCCGCCGCAGGCCGTCCTTGCTGTCGACCGGGCGGCCGGCGACTTCCAGCAGCTGGTCGCCGACCTGGATGCCGGCCTGGGCCCCGGCCGAGGCCGCCCGCACCGCCGAGACCCGCATCCCGGCGTCGCCGCCGGCCTCGATCGTGACCCCCATGCGGCCGCGCTTCTGGTTGCGCTCGCCGATCATGCGGTAGTGCTCCATGGTCAGCTCCATGAAGTTGTCGGGCATCGCCAAGCCGTCGACGCGGACGAAGTCGAGCCGGCCGTCGAAGCGGTCGAAGGCGCCGACGCAGTCCCGCACCAGCTCGAGGATCTTGACCTCGCCCGCGTAGTTGATGAGGTCGGCGTCGTCGCTCGGCATGTGATAGTCCTCGTGGACGTTGGTGAAGAAGAACAGCGCCGGGATCCCGCCCTGATAGAAGGAGCTGTTGTCGCTCGGCGCCTGGCCCTCGTCCTTGGTCTCGAGGTCGAAGTCGCAGCCCTCGAGCAGCGGGTCGAGGATCGAGTGGAACTGCGCGGCGGTGCCGAGGCCGCCGATGAACAGGTAGTCGTCCTTGGAGCGGCCGATCATGTCCATGTTGATCATGGCCCACATCCGGTCCTTGGCGATCGGGCCGTTGCGGACGAAGTCGGCGCTGCCGTTGAGGCCGCGCTCCTCGGCGCTGAAGGTCATGAAGAGGATCGGCCGCCGCGCCGGGTTGGCGGCGAACCACTCGGCCAGCTCGGCGGTGCCGGCTGGGGCGGGTGGGGTGTCTTCCGCGCCGCTTTGGAGCCCGCCCGGGGAACCCCTGGCCCCCGGGTCCCCCGCGCCCGGGTGGTCGGGGGGGGCCCCCGCCCCCCGGGTCCGGGCGGCCCGTGCCCGGTCCGGGCGCGCCCCTCGGCCCGCGGGGGGTTGGGCGGGTTGGGCTGTGGGCGGCCCGCTAGGGGCCGC
>JACNJP010000548.1 GCA_014382465.1 Planctomycetota bacterium | reverse complement strand
CAGACCTGGTTCCGCGCCGGCGCCCGCAGGTCGGCGGTGCGCTCGCAGTAGACGACGATGCCGCCCAGGAACCGGCACTTGCGCAGCGTGAGCTGCTCGCCCGGCGCCAGGTGGAAGACCACCGTGTCCTGGAAGTTCTGGTTCTCGTAGAGGCCGCCCGTGTTGAGGACGATCCGGCCGGGCGCGCTGCCGAGGTAGTCGTTCAGGTCCCAGGAGGGCATGTAGACCTTGGCGCTGATCTTCTGCTCCTGGGCGCCGTTGACGTACACCGTGTCGGTGTACTTGATCAGGGTGTCGTTCAGGGTCATCCAGCTGAGCGTGAAGGGCTCGATGGTGGCGGGGCCGCCCGGGACCCAGGTGCCGCCCTCGGCGTTGTGCTTCCAGTCCATGACCACCCCGAGCTTGTCCGCCAGGATGAAGTCGCCGTTGATGTGGACGTTCTCCATCGACAGCTCCCGGCCCATGAACACCAGGGCCTTGTCGGCGGTGGAGTTGCCGCCGTCGACCCGCAGCGTCGCCGCCACCCTGGCCGCCCCGCTCCCGGCGGGGCCGCCGGCGTCGACCGACAGGAGGTGCTCCTCTCCGCTGCGGGCGGCGCTGACGGTGAAGTGGCCGCCGCGCGGCAGCGTCACCCCGTCCGCTCCGGTCCCGGCCCAGTCCGGGTCCAGGAGCAGCTGGCGTTGGGCGAACTCCAGGCCGGACTGCACGGCCAGGTCGGCGTGGACCTCGTTCCGCAGGTCGCCGCCGACGCTCAGCTGGAGCCGGGCCGAGCTGGTGAAACTCATCGCCAGCATCGAGATGAGGCCCGTCATCAGCAGCGTCAGCAGCAGCACGGAGCCCCGGTTGGTTTCCCTTTCCCTCATGATTGAATCTCCCGAATCCCCTCGATCGAGACCCCGTCGTCGGCGCCGGCGGAATGGACGCCCGGATGCGGGCGGCCGGCCACCGCGAGGTCAAAGTAGACGCCCCGATCCTCCACCAGCCGGGCGGCGTGGACCTGGTCGGTGAAGGTCGTCTGCCCCTTGGTGCTCGCTGGTGTCATGTCTGGCTCCTACTCCCTCCGCATCGGACGCCGGAGCCGCGGCATGAGTCCAGAAGCGGCTCCTGCGGGCGCTGAGCGCTAGTCGAAGTCCTCGCGGACCGAGACCAGCGCCACCTCGCCGCCGGCGTTCACGTGGGTGATGCCGCGCGGCGGATACAGGCCCGGGAGCGGGCTGAAATAGATGTGGGCGTGCTCCAGCTCCAGCTCGTTGACCACGATCAGCTGGCCGGTCATCTGGTTGTTCTCGAATTCGCGGGCCGAGCCGAGGAAGACCATGCCGGTGAGGTGGTTGTTCTCGATCTCGACCTCGCAGGCCGGCGCGATGACGCCGGCGGTGGTCTCGGCGGCGCCGCCGATCTGGCAGTTCTCGATCTTGACCAGGTTGCGCGCCGCGCCCCGCAGGTCCTCGGTGTTGTCGCACCAGACGACGATCCCGCCGTCGATGTGGCAGTTCTCGATGTGGACCTCCTCCCCCGGATCCACGACCACCACCAGGGTCTTGGTGGTGTGCAGGTGCTGGATGTGGGTCTGCCCGGTGTAGATGAGCTTGTCCGGACCGGGCACCAGGTAGGAGGAGAGGTCCCAGGCCGGCATCTTGGCCCGCTCCGTGGTGAGCTGCTGGGTGCCGTGCTTCAGCCGGTAGTCGGTGTCGTCGTAGTGGTGGAGGACGCTGTCCCACACGTGGAGGTTCTTCAGCTCCACCTCGCCGAGGGCGTCCGGGCCGCCGGCGACCCAGGCGCCACCGCCGCCCGGGAAGTTCACCCAGTCGTCCACTACCCCCAGCGTGTCGGCCAGGAGCACGTGGCCGTGGATGTGGACGTGCTCCAGCTCGATCTCCTTGCCGAGGAACACCAGCGCCTTGTCGCCGGTGCCGTTGCCGCCCCCGCCGCTGGTCTCGAGGCTGGCCTCGAGCTGCATGCGCGAGCCTCCGTAGGAGCCGGCGATCTCCAGGGTGGCCTGGCCGCCGACCCCGCTGCGGAGGACGCGGAAGCCGAGGCCGTCGCCGAATTCCAGCCCGGCATCGCCGGTGCCCGGCCAGGCCGGGTCCTGGAGCAGCTGGCGCTGGGCGAATTCCAGGGCCGACTGCGCCGCCAGGTCGCTCTTGAGCTCGGCCACGAGGTCGCGGCTGACGCTGAGCTGCAGGCTGGTGGACCCGCCGAAGCTGGCCGCCATGCCGCCGACCAGGGCGGTCAGCACCAGCACCAGCAGGAGGACCGATCCGCGCCTGGACCCGTGCCAAGACCGTAGGCGCGTGGGGAGGGAGGCCTTCACGCCTCCTTAGCGGGGGCGCCGCGGCCGGCCTGAGGCTGGATTTTCGCCGGCTCAGGCGTTCACGCGCACCCAGGTGGCCCCGGACAGGCTCAGGGTCCGGCCGCTGACAGTCGACCCCGACTCGTCCCCGGCGTCCACCAGCAGCACCCAGTCGAACTTGATGCGCGCGATCACCGGGCCCGCGCCGTGGTCGGCGAACTCGCGGCCGAGGTCGAAGGTCTCGAGCCCCTCGACCGCGATGTCGGGGCTCAGCAGGCCGTCCGAGACCCGCAGGACCGCCGTCTGCGGGTCCCAGGTGTAGACCAGGACGTCGGGGTCCAGGGAGCTGGTGGCGTCGATGGTGATGGTCCAGCCGGTGTCGGCGTCGCCGGCGACGTCGACGGCGGCGGCGTAGCGGCAGTCCTTGAGCAGGCGGTCGAGGGCCCGGCGGGCGTGGACGTGGGTGTGGGCCCGGGCGTCGCCCTCGCTGACCACGGCGAAGCTCTCGCTGGCGCTGTAGATGGCGCCGAACAGCAGGACCATGGTCAGGGCGGCCACCATCAGCAGCTCGACCAGGGTGAAGCCGCGGTCGCGGCCGGCGGGAATCCTCATTGCTCCTCCGCGCGCAGGGCGCCGCTCATCGGGTCGAGCTCCAGGATCCAGGCCGAGTTCCCCTCGACCACGCGGACGGCGGCGCGCTCGTTGCCGCGGCCGTTGGGCAGGAAGGTGAAGATCCACGGGGTGCCCAGGACCGCCTCGAAGCGGACGCCGACCTTCAGCGAGCGCCAGCCGCTGGCGTCGCTCTCCGGCCCCGGAATCGGCGTGCCGTCGGCCCGCTCGCTGCGCCACCTGCCGGTCACGATGTCCATCCGGAACACCGTCGCCTCCCAGCTGGTGCGGGCCAGCGAGCGGGTGCGGACGGCGTCGGCGAAGATGCGGCGGACCTCGCCGCCGGCGTCGTCGGCGGACTGCAGCGCCGGCACGGCGATCGCCGCCATGATCAGGAAGATGGCCGCCACCACCAGCAGCTCGGCCAGGCTCAGGCCGCGGTCCAGCCGCCGGCCGGGGCTCAATGCTCGGCCGCCAGCCATTGCGCCTCCAGCAGCAGCCGCCCGCGGGACCAGCACACGACCGTCACCAGCCGGGTGCGGGAGGCGGCCGGCAGGACGTTGGTCGAGGGGTCGGAGTCGTCGACCGCCTGGACGTCCAGGTCCAGGACCAGGTCGCCGGTCTCGGGCATCGGGGCGCCGTCGCCGAGGACCGGGGCCATCGACTGGCCGTCCAGCAGGTCGAGCTGGTCGATGCTCATGTCGTAGGTGTACTCGCGCAGCTCGCGCACCGCGGTCGCGGCGGTGGCGGTGGACTCCGATCCGGTCAGGCTCCGGAGGCTGCCGCGCATCGAGGCCAGGGCCGACACCCACACCATCACGATCAGGAACAGGGCGATCGTGACCTCGAGCAGCGTGAAGCCGCCGCCGCCCGGCCGCCGGCGCCCGCGCCTCATGCGACGAACTTCGACATCTGCAGGATGGGCGTCATCAGCGACACCACGATGAAGCCGACCACCGCGCCGGCGATGACCACCGTCGCCGGGCCGAGCAGGCCGGTGAAGATCTCGAGGGCCGCCTGGGTCTCGCGGTCGAGGAATTCAGAGGCGGTCCGCAGGCTGGAGTCGAGCGAGCCGCTCGACTCGCCGGCGACGATCATCTGGATCAGGGCCGGCGGCAGGTCCTGGTTGGCCATGGCGGTGTGCATCGGACGCCCGTCGCGCACCACCTCGGCCGCGTGCTGCCAGTTCCGCCGCAGCTTCGGCAGGGCCGAGACGTCGGCGGCGTGCTCCAGGCCGGTGAGGATCGGCACCCCCGACTCGAGCGTCAGCGCCAGGGTGCTGACCGAGCGGGCGATGTAGGCCTTGTGGATCAGTGCGCCGAGCACCGGCGTCCGGCTCATCATCTCGAACATGGCGGCGCGGGCCTTCCGGCTGCGGAGCATGACGATGAAGAAGGACAGGATCAGGGCCCCGCCGACCACAGCCAGCCACGGCGAGGCGCGCAGGAAGGCGCTGGTCCCGAGCA
>JACNJP010000547.1 GCA_014382465.1 Planctomycetota bacterium | reverse complement strand
GGCGGGCTTAATCTAGCACCCGCCGAGCGCCCGCGCCATTTTCCTTGATCCTGGTAAGACAAGGACTTGCGAGGATGCCGAGGAGCCTACTGCTCCTCGAAGGAACCGCCGAAGGCGATCTGGGTGAAGCCGCTCTTGATCACCACGTCGAGGACCGTCACGACGTCGCCGTAGACGACGCCCTTGCGGGGGTCGATCGAGACCGGAGTCTCATCCCGCATCGCCTGGGTCCGGGCGAACTGTTCGAGGTACTTCTCCAGGTCCGGGCCGCTGGTGAAGGTGGACGAGCCGACCTCGAAGCGCACCCGCCGGTCGACGAACATGTTCAGCCGGCCGCGCGAATAGTGGGCCGGGTCGGGGACCAGCCGACCGGGGTCGGAGACCTTGATGACGATGTCGACCTTCTCGATCTCGTTGGCCTGGGAGGTGTTCGGGCCGCGGTCCTTGGGCAGCGAGGCGTCGAGCCGGCCCTCGAGGGTCTTGAACTTGAGGGTCACGATGAAGAAGACCAGGAGGAGGAACGTGACGTCGATCATCGGCGTCATGTCCATCTTGATCTCTTCGAAGGGTTTCTTTTTGCGACGGCGGCTCATGGCAGCTCCTACTTCTCGTCTTCCGGCTCGGAGGCGGCCAGCTGGACCTTCCAGATCTTGATGTCCGGTCGGGTGCAGACCTCCATGATCTTGGAGATGTGCTTGAACTCGGTGTTGCGGTCGGCGCGGATCAGGATCGGCTCGTCGGGCAATGGGCCCAGCCCGGGGAACTTCTCGTCGACCTTGGTCTCCATGCGCGAGGCGAACAGCGACAGCTGCTGGGCCAGCCGGAAGCGGAAGTCCGGCTGCCCCTTGTGGTAGGGGTCAAGCGGGGCGCCGGGCGGGGGCTGCTCTCCGGGCAGGTAGAAGGTCTTCCTCTTGTAGACCACCTCCCCGTCGGGCATCACGTTGAGGATCGGGCGGCCCTTCGGCGGGTCGTCGTGGCCGGCCTGCAGGGCGACCGGGAGTTTCAGGTCCTCCAGCTCGGTCTGCGTCAGGTCGTTCACGATGATGAAGAAGATGACCAGCAGGAACGTGACGTCGATCATCGGCGTCATGTCCATCTTGACTTCGGTGTCCGGGGTTCTTCTCTTGCTCATCTTCTCACCTCCAGAAGGGCTTCAGGGCCAGATTCGGGGCCGGTTGGCGCGGTTCACTCGCCGGTGCGGAAGCGCTCGAACATCTCCTCCACCATGGCGCCGATCTCGATCGAGAGCATCGTCACGCGGTTGCGGAAGAAGGTGTAGAAGGCCGTCACCGGGATGGCCACGGTCAGGCCGAGCACGGTCGTGATCAGCGCCAACTGGATCGCGCCCGCGAACATCCGCGGCTCGGGGCTGGCCTCGGTCGCGATGACGCCGAAGGCGCCGACCATCCCGACCACGGTCCCGAACAGGCCCATCATCGGCGCCACGCTGGAGATCAGCGACAGCCAGCCGATCTTCTGGTGGAGCTTCACCGACTCCTCGTCCTCCATCTCCTCGATCGACTTCTCGACCGCGGCGTAGGGGTAGCCGAGCTTGCGGACGCCGGCGGCGACCACGTTGGTGAAGAAGGTCGGCTCGGCCTCGCAGTACTCGAGGACCTCCTGGTAGTTGCCCTCTTGGAGCAGCTCCTCGATCTCATCGATGGCTTCCGGCGGCGCGAGCTTGTCGCGCTTGATGCTCATGAAGTGCTCGACGATCAGCGTGCCGGCGACGACCGAGACGCCGATGATCGTAAATCCGATCGGGCCGCCGGAGCCGATGGCTTCGAAGATGCCGACCTTCGAGGCGGGGGCATCGCTGGCCGCCTCGCTCTGGGCGAGGAGGTCGGCCGCGCTGGCGAGCCAGCCGGCGAAGGCGTAGGCAAGGTAGCGGAGATTCATGATGTTTTCGGGGGGATCAGGCTCTGGTTGCGGGCCAAGTACCGGGCCCGAAGTCGATTGGAAGGAGGATTCTAGCGAAGGCGGCGGCGCAGCGGGCGGGGAAGCATCATTCCCCCGCCATTTGCCGGGCCTTGATCGCCCAGGGCGTGCCCGGGTAGCGATCCATCACCTGGCGGAAGTAGGTCCGCCCGGCGGCGATGTCGTCGCCGAGCTCGGTGGTGATCTCGCCGAGCAGGAACAGCGCCCGGGCGGAGATCTCGTCGCTCGCGGGCATCGTCGCAACGACCCTGACGGCGAGGAGTTGGGCGCGGCGGGGCTGGCCCCCGGCGCGCGCGGCCTTGGCCAGGCCGAGGGTTGCGGCGGCGCGGACGTCGGCCCCGAGCCCGTCGGCCCGGAGCAGGCCGTCCCAGTAGCTCTGGGCGGCGCTCATTCCCTGGTTGAGCTCGATCGCGTCTCCCAGCATGACCTGGCCCTCGGCGATCAGGTCGCGGAGGGCCGCCCGCACCCCTTTGGGGGTGTCGGAGGAGCTGTGGGCGCGCTGCATCTTGGGGACCAGGTCCTGCAGCCGGGTGGCGGCGACGCTGGTCTGGCCACCCTTCAGATAGACCTGGCAGCGGGCCAGCCGGGCGCCGAATTCGACCGTGACCGGCAGGTTCTTCTCGAAGGACAGCGAGGCGACGTCCTCGAGCTCCTGGGCCGCCTGGTCGACCTTGCCGCCGTTGGCGATGGCCCGGGCCAGGCCGATCCGCGCCCGCGGCAGGAGGAAGTGGTCCGGGTAGGTGGCGGTCCAGTCGCGGAAGGCCGCGCCGGCCTCGCCGGCCTGGCCGGGGTCCAGGTCGGACCAGGCCAGCAGGGCCTCGGCCTTCCTCAGCCGGGCGATCATGGCCGCCGGCTCGGGCTCGGCGGTGGCCGCGTCGAGCAGGTTGACGGCGTTCTGGTAGTCCAGGGTCAGCAGGAAGTCCTGGGCCTGGGCCAGGGAGGCCGGCAGGGTGCCGAAGCGGATCGACAGCACGTCGGAGGCCGGGGAGGTGGCTTCGGAGCCGTCGGCCTCGATCCGGACCTGGTCGAGGGTGGCGGAGACGATCCGGCCGCCGCGGGAAGCGCCGTCGGTGTACTGGATCCGGTCCTGGGGCAGGGCCGCCGCGGGCAGGGCGAGGAGCAGGGCGGAGAGGGTCAGCATTTCCAGCTCAGCGGGTCTGGAGCCAGCGGAAGATCCTGGGGACGTCCTCGCCGCAGACTTCGGCGCCGAAGTCCGGGACCAGCCGCTCGAAGCTGTTGACGAGGTCGAGGTGTTTGCCGGCCCGGTCGGGAGCCACCAGGCCCCAGCGGTAGAGCAGGTAGGCGTACTGGAGGCGCGCCTGGATGTAGGGCGGATACCGGTAGCGGTTGACCCCTTGGTCGTCGGCCTGCTTCTCGGCGATCTGCTGAAGGGTAGTGTTCATCTCGGCGGCCTCGTTGAAGGCCTCCGGGGTGTTGACCCCGAGGATCTCGACCACCCGGCCCTCCCGGACCTCGGCCCAGCCGGCGTAGACCTTGACCGCCGCCTCCAGAACCCGCGGGTTCTTCTTGGTCCGCGGGTCGAGGATCGCGTCGATGATCGGCCGGGCGGCGCCGGTCTTGTCCTGGGCGAGGTAGGCGTCCACCAGGTCCATCTGGACGAAGAACTCGTTGCTCCCCTCCAGGGTGAAGCGGCTGAGCACGTCCTCGAAGATCTTGGCGGCGGTGGCCGGCTCGCCGATCTCGGCGCGCAGGCGGCCCTCGCGGACCCGGTAGCTCCACGACGGCCGGTCGTTGCGCTGGTTGAAGATATAGAGGTAATTGGCCGCCGCCTGCTTGGCGCTCCGCTGGGCGTCGTCGGCGCTCTTCTCCGACAGGTCGAAGTAGTAGCTGAACAGGGCGTTGGCGGCCGAGGCGACGCTGCCGTCCCCGTAGTCGCCGCTCGAGACCTCCTCGAATTTGGCGATCGCGGCGTCGATGCGCCCGAGGGCGATGAGGGCCTGGATCGACCGCAGCAGGGTGTCGACGCCGTAGCTCTTGGCCTGGTCCGGGTGCCGCCCGATGTAGCCGTCGAACTGGGTCAGGACCTTCTGCCAGGCGGACTCGTCGCCGGCGACGGCCTCCTCGAAGCGGATGCGGCCGCGGTAGTAGTCGGCGCGGGCGGCCTCCTCGACCCGGGCCTTGCGCGCGACGGCGTCGGCCGGCGCGTTCTCCGGGTCCTGGATGTAGACCTCCAGGTAATCGTTGAAGCCCTTGAAGGAGAGCTCCCAGCGGGCCGGATCCCAGGTCCCGCCGCGGTAGTCGCAGAGCGCCTGCTTGATCATCGCCCGCTCGAAGTAGCGGCTGCCGCGCTGGATGCTCCGGTAGGCCCGCTTGGCCTCGTCGAGGGCGTCGAGGGCCGAGATGGCCTCGGGGCTGACCGCTCCCTTGCCGTCGGCGACCTTGCAGATCTCCTTGGCGCGCTCGTACTTGCCCTCGGCGTCCCCCCA
>JACNJP010000454.1 GCA_014382465.1 Planctomycetota bacterium | reverse complement strand
CTCCGGCGATGGCGGTCGGGGTCGACGACCGCAAGCGCACGAGGACCGAATTGCTCCGCTGGCGGCTGGTGGATTAGGGCCAGCGAAAGGGGCCGGATTCCACTGGTGTCACTGGATCACGAACCCGAACCCATCCTCCTCCACCGCCACCCCTCCCTCCACCACCGCCGCCGTCAACGTATAACCGCCGAAGTACCCCGGCGGCAAGTTACCGGGCACGTTGAAGGAGTAGGGCACCAACCGCGACTGAAACGGCGCCAGCGCTTGCCGCCCGGCATGAAGCACCCGATAACCTCCCGCCGGCACGAAGGCGACGATCGCGACCACCGGGTTCTCGCTGCGGTTGGTGGTGCTCTCGAGGGCGAGGTCGAAGGTCAGGGTGCCGCCGGGGGACAGCGTGGTCGGACCTGTCGGAGTGACGGTGAGGTCGACCCGCGGCCTGCGGTGGAAGACGAGGTTGCCGATCGACTGGTCCCAGTTGGTCACGCCGAGGTCGAGCTCCTCCGACCAGGTGTATCGGACCTGGAGGCTCGACGCGGGCGTGCGATCCAGCGCCAGCCAGCCGTCCTCGAGGTCGGCGCTCCAGGCGCTGCGCGGCAGGATGACGCCGTCGACGCGCACGCCCTGGACCGTCTGCAGCGGCGCCACCGGGAAGCTGTAGACCCGCCCTCCGTTCAGCGGCAGGCTGGCGTCGGTGGTGCGCTGGGCCTTGTTGTCGAGGTCGGCGAAGAACAGCGCCTCGACGACGCTGGCCTTGGCCGAGGTCCAGTTCTGGTTGGCCGGGATGCTGCCGGCGTCGTTCAGGTAGACGCGGGTGCCGCCCCACCAGATGCCACCGACGACGTCGTGGAAGCCGTCCAGCAGCAGGTCCGCGAAGGCGATCGCCGACACCATGCCGCCGGAGTCGTACCAATAGGGCGTCGTCGCCAGGCTGCCGGCGTTGCTCCGGTAGACCTTGAAGCGGCCGAGGCCGCCGCTCAGCTGGTCGTTGTCGGTGACGCCCAGGTCTTGGTCGCCGTCGCCGTCGATGTCGCGCCAGGCGATGGTGTTGCCGTTCTGATTGCTGTTGTCCGTGGACACCCAGCCGGCCGTCGCCGCCAGCCCGCCCGGGCCCTGGAAGTAGATCCGGTTCGGTCCCTTGGCGGTGCAGAAGGCCAGGTCGAGGTCGCCGTCGCCGTCGGCGTCGCCCCAGGCGACGTCCATCGAGTGGTCGGACGGGCTGGTCCAGCCGGGAGTCGTCTGCAGGCTGCCGCCGACGTTGTAGTAGACGCGGTTCGGCGCCGGCGCGCCGTAGTAGGCCTCGCCGACCGCCACCGCCAGGTCGAGGTCGCCGTCGCCGTCGGCGTCGCCGAGGTCGCAGCTGAAGCTGTAGAAGCGGTCGGCGCTCTGCCACGACGGCGCGCTCTCGAGCGCGCCCCCGAGGTTGCGGTAGAGCTTCACCTTGCCGAGGTCGCCGAAGCCGCCGGCGCCGAGGAACACCGACACCGCGACGTCGGGCCAGCCGTCCTGGTCGACGTCGCCGACCGAAAGGTGGCCGTGGTAGTCGACGTCGGCCGACTGCCACGACGGGCTGTTCGGGAAGCCGCCGGCGCCGTCGTTGAGGAACACCTCGACCCGCTGGCGCAGGATGTCGTTGCCGTTGGCGACCACCAGGTCGTGGAAGCCGTCGCCGTCGATGTCGGCGAAGGCGCCGCCGGTGGTGACGCCGGTCTTGTAGGACTCCCAGTCGGCCTGGGTCGAGTAGGGGACCGGCCCTTGGGCCGCGAGCAACAGGAGGGGAACGAGCATGGGTCCGGTACCTAGGGGGGAGGCTCCAGTTTCGCCGAAATCCAGCCGACGCCGGCGCTTAATTCAGCAGGTCGATGCACACCGCGCGGGACAGGAAGTCCACCCCCGGTCCGCTGCCGAAGCTCACTGCCGCGATCCAGAGCCGGCTCCCCGCGTACCACGACGGCGAGCCGCGCGTGACCGAGAGCTTGGCGCGCGCGCGCGCGAGCAGGTCGAGCTGGCCGGCCGGATCGATGAAGGCGGCCGGATACCGGCGCAGGCGGGTCTTCCAGAACAGCGGGTCGACCGTGAGCGGGACGTACATCCCCTTGAACCAGGTGGGCCCGGCGCCTGATCGCGACGCCAGCAGCGCGTAGCGCTGGCCGGCCTGGGCGGGCGGGAACTGCAGGTCCAGGGTGATCTCGCCGCCGGCCGACAGGGAGACGCTGTTGGTGCTCGCCACCAGGATCGGCGCGTGGTTAAAGCGCCAGACCGCCGCCTTGCCGGCGTGGCTGGCGCCGCCGGGGTCGGCGAAGGGCGAGCCGATCAGCAGCTCGTGGCGGCCGTCGCCGTCCAAATCGCCGGTCGCCAAGCCGTCGCCGAGCGTGTCGCCGGTGGCTGCGCCGGGGAAGTCCCACAGCAGCCGGCCGTCGGCGCCGCTGAACAGGATCGCCCGACCGCAGCTCGCCAGGAGCGCCTGCTTGTCGTCCCAGTAGGGCACGCCGACGAGGAAGTCGCAGCGGCCGTCGCCGTCGAGGTCGCCGGCGGCGGCCACGCGCTGGCCGTAGGCGTTACCCATGCCGTCGCTGAACTGGTAGATCGCCGCGCCGCTGCTCCCGGAGAGGACCCAGGCAGCGCCGGGAGCCAGGCCGGCGTTGGGCGCGCCGACCAGCAGGTCGGGCCGGCCGTCGCCGTCGAGGTCGCCGAGCCCGGCGATGGCGTGGCCGAAGCGCGCCTCTTCGGAAGGGCCGTCGAAGCTCGCGAGCAGCGAGCCGTCGGCGCCGGAGCGGACCTCGACGGCGCCGGTGTTGGCGAAGCCGCGGTCGGCGAAGGGGGCGCCGAGCGCCAGGTCGCCGAGGCCGTCGCCGTCGAAGTCGCCGGCGTCGGCCAGGGCGTAGCCGAGCTTGTCGCCGTCGGCGCCGCCGGCCCAGCTCCGGAGCAGGGCGCCGCTGGCGCCGGAGTGCAGCGTGACCACGCCGGCGTTCTGCCGGCCGCCGGGGTCGGCGCCGGTGGCGCTGATCAGCAGTTCGGGCACGCCGTCGGCGTCGAGGTCGGCGACCACGGCGATGACGTCGCCGAAGCGGTCGAGCGGGGCGAGGCCGTCGAGCTGCCAGACGGGGCTGCCGTCGGCGCCGGAGTAGGCCGTCACCGAGCCGGCGTGGGCGCTGGCGTTGGAGGCGCCGGCCACCAGGTCGGGGACGCCGTCGCCGTCGAGGTCGCCGGGGCCGGCCAGCGCCGCGCCGAGCCAGTCGTTGCTGCTGCCGCCGATGTGCCGGCGGATCAGGCTGCCGTCGGCGCCGCTGCGCAGGTCGACGGCGCCGGCGTTGGCGCGGCCGTAGACGTCGGCCCGCGGCGCGCCGACGGCGTAGTCCGCGACGCCGTCGCCGTCGAGGTCGCCGACCACCGCCAGGCTTCGTCCGAGCTCGTCGCCGGCCAGCGCGCCGAGGTGCTGATGCAGCCGGCTGGCTTCGGTCTGGGCGGTGAGCGCGGGGGCGAGGAGAGCGGCGAGGGGGAGGAGGAGGGGGTACCCAGGGGGCATGGAGGAGCATTCAAGATAGCCGACGAACGAAGCTGGCCCCACTTGGTGGACCTAGGATCCACCGAATCCGCAGCCAATCAAAGGGCTTGCATTCACCGCTCGGCCTGGGTCTCGCAGGAGCCCGTGACATGGACGCAAATGCCCTGAATAAAAGCATTTAAGAGACCTTTAGGTCCACCGAGCGGGGCCGGATTCTAGCCGAATCTCAGCGCATAGACCGGCGGCAGGTTCCCGCTCAGAGCCACCCACCGATCCCCGCCGTCCTCGCTCAGCCACAGCGAGCCGGTGGTCGAGCCCAGGACCAGCCGCTCGCCGCTCGGATCGACGTCGAGGGCGTGACGGAACACCAGGTCGTAGGCGTGCCGCTGCGGCAGGCCCTCGCCCAGGGCCTCGAAGCTGCGGCCGCCGTCTCGCGTGCGCGTCACGACCACCCGCCCATCCACCGGCACCCGGCACTCGTCGCTCACCGCCGGCACGAACCAGGCGGTGTCTGGATCGGCGGGATGGGCGGCGACCGCGAAGCCGAAGGTCGACGGCTCGACGCCGGCCAGCTCGGTCCAGCGGCCGTCGCCCTGGTCCCAGCGGAAGATGCCGTTGTGGTGCTGGCACCACATCCGGTCCGGCGCGGCGGCGCAGCGGTGGAGCCGGTGCGGGTCCTGGATCAGCGGGTCGAAGGCGCGCTCCTCGGGCACGTAGGCCGCCCGCAGGCCGTCGGCGGGGGAGCGGCAGGGCCTGCCCTCGTCCCGGCCGGGGCAGTGGCCGGGCCCTCGGGCCGCTCCCCGCGGCCCCTGCCGGTCCGTGGCGCGGGCGCCGAGCCCGGGGCTCCCGCGCCCGTCGTTGCGGCCCCCCGGCCCCTCGCCCCGCCCCTGCGCGCCCCTCC
>JACNJP010000588.1 GCA_014382465.1 Planctomycetota bacterium | reverse complement strand
GGGGGCGGGCCGAGCCGGGGGAGCAGCGGGGGGGGGGCGAGGCGGTTGACGGTTTCGGTTTTCAGGGCGGCCCTTATTGGGATTGGCCGGGATCGGATTCCCGACGGGTGCCGGACTTGGCCCGTGATTGGCCACGGGCCCGCCCGAGTCGGGAATCCACCCCTGCGCGGCGGGCGGCCACCTGGGACACCCGCCGCGCCGGCCTACGATGGCGGCATGCGGGAACCGGAAGGAGCGATCGTGAAGAGGCTGGCGGCGGCGCTCGCGACCGCCCTCGGCCCTGCGCCGGAGGTGGCGGTGATCCTCGGCAGCGGCTGGAACGAACGCGCTCGGGACCTCCTCTCCGCCGCCACCAGCCTGTCCCTGGCCGGGCTCGACGGCTGGCCGCAGCCGCGGGTGGCCGGCCACGGCGGCGGGCTGATGGTGGGGGAGCTGGACGGCCTAACAGTCGCCCTCTGCGGCGGCCGCGTCCACGCCTACGAGGGCTACCCGGCCCGCGAGCTGGTCCGCGGGGTGCGCGCCCTGGTCCGCTGGGGGGCGCCCGCGGTGCTGCTCCTGAACGCCGCCGGCTCGACCCGCGAGGCCCGGCCGCCGGGCACCCTGATGCCGGTCGCCGACCACATCAACCACGGCCTGCCGAACCCGCTGGCGGCCGACCAGTCCGAGGACGGCTCCGCCGCCTTCGTCGACCTGGTGGACCTCTACGACCCGGCCTGGCGCGGGCGGCTGGCGGCCGCCGAACCGGGGCTGGAGCCCGGGGTCTACGCCGGCCTCCCAGGCCCGAGCTACGAGACGCCGGCCGAGGTCCGGGCGATGGCCTCGCTGGGCGCCGACGCGGTCGGAATGAGCACCATCCCGGAGGCGATCGCGGCGCGCGCCGCCGGCGCCCGAGTGATGGCGGTCTCCCTTCTCAGCAACTACGCCGCCGGGGTCGGCGGCAGCCGTCCGAGCCACCTGGAGGTGCTCGCGACCGCCGCCGCCCACGGGGAGGAGGCGGCGCGGGTCCTGGCCGCCGCGGTGGTCGCGGCGCGGCCCTAGAATCGGCCCTAGAATGGGTGGCCGAATTCGGCCTGGAAAGGGCCGGAATCGGTCCTAGATAGCCCCTCCCGAACTCCCCGCATTCCAGAGAGAGAAAAAACAGATGAGCGTTCTCGTCGCCAAGGAAGCCCCCGATTTCACCGCCACCGCCGTCATGGCCGACGGCTCCTTCAAGGATGACTTCAAGCTTTCCGACCAGCGCGGCAAGTACGTGGTCCTGTTCTTCTACCCGCTCGACTTCACCTTCGTGTGCCCGAGCGAGCTGATCGCCTTCGATCACCGCATCGCCGAGTTCGAGAAGCGCGGCGTCCAGGTGGTCGGCTGTTCGGTCGACAGCCACTTCACCCACCTCGCCTGGCGCAACACCGAGATCAACAACGGCGGCATCGGCCCGGTGAAGTACCCGCTGGTCGCCGACCTGACCAAGAACATCTCGCGCGACTACGACGTGCTGCTCAACGAGGCGGTCGCCCTGCGCGGCAGCTTCCTGATCGACAAGGCCGGCGTCGTCCGCCACCAGGTCGTCAACGACCTGCCGCTGGGCCGCAACATCGACGAGATGCTGCGCATGATCGACGCCCTGAAGTTCACCGAGGCCCACGGCGAGGTCTGCCCGGCCGGCTGGAAGGACGGCGAGGCCGGCATGAAGCCGAGCACCGCCGGGGTCGCCGAGTACCTGGCTGGCAACGCCGCGAGCCTCTGATCCGGCGCCGAGCCCGGCCGCCCGCCCGCCGGGCGGCCGGGCTCCGGCTTTCCTGATACCCTGAGGGCGTGTCGCTCGCCACGCTCTGCTTATTCCTGGCCGCCCCCGGCGCCGCGGCCGTCCCGCAGGCGCCCGCCGGGCCCCGCGCCGGGCTGGCTGCGGTGGACTGCTCGCGCCTCGCCGACCCCAAGCTGGACGGCGGCGGCGTGCGCCTGCGCCTCCTGGTCAGCCCCGCTGGCCGCCAGACCACCCTGCGGCTGCGCGTGGTGCGCAACGGCGCCGCCCTCCGGACCGTCTACCAGACGGTCACCGGCGCCGCGGACCCGCTGGAGCTGTTCTGGGACGGCCGGACCGACGCCGGCCTGTGGGCCGACACCGGCCCCTGCGAGCTGGTGGTCAAGGACCTCGGGTCCGGCGACCGGCTGGCCTTCCCGGTGGACATCGTCCGGCTCGGCATCCGCTCCCTGCGGGCCGAATCGACCGGGCCGACCGGCGAGTGGCAGATGGTCTATTTCAAGAAGGGATCCAACCGGACCTTCTACGCGACCCCGGCCTTCCACGAATACCTCTCGATCGCCGAGGACGACGAGACCTCGGACCTGGACTTCGACGACGGCCGGCCGCGGCCCCCGGTGGCGCTCCACCGGGACACCGCCGAGCCGGTGATGGACGGCGACCGCTACGAGACCTGCTCCTTCAACTACCCGCTGTGCTACCTGGCCGGCCAGCGCCCGGTCTTCGAGGTCGGCTTCGGCGCCAGCGCCACCTCGGCCACCGGCCGGCCGATGACCACCGGGCTGCCGGTGGCCGGGATCGAGCTCCGCTGCGTGGTCCGCGGCGACGACGGCGACATCGACTGGTCGTCCGTCGTCCACGCCAGCGTGACCGGCCAGCCGCTGCTGGTCGGCCCGAGGCTGCCGCAGCACGCCGGCCGCACCGACCTGATCTACCGCTGGAGCTGGCAGTGCCGGCCCGAGGGCGGCTCGGACTGGGAGGACCTCCAGGGCAGCTTCGACACCGAGCACCGCTTCTACACCCTGATCGGCCCGCCGCAGTTCGCCGGTGGCGTCACCGGCACCCAGTACACCGGCCCGTGGGTCGAGGTGGCCGACTACCTGGCGACCTGGAGCGGGGGGCTCGGCTTCGCCACCGACAGCCAGGCCGGGGTGGTGCAGAGCCTGGTGCGCGGCTTCCAGGGCCAGGAGGGGCCCTTCCCGCTGTCGATCGAGGGCGTGGTCTACGACACCTACACCCACGGCGGCGACGGCGGCGCCTCGCACTACTTCAGCTCCTCGGCGCACCGGATCAACCTGTCGGGGCTGCTCGACGCCCACGCCAGCGGCAAGTACGTCAACTGCTCCGACTGCGCCGGCGCGACCTCGGGGATGCTGGCGATGCTCGGGGTCAGCGACGTCCAGATGCTGCGGCTGGGGAGCATGAACCTGAACTGCATCTGGGGCATCGGCACCACCGGCTACACCATGAACCTGTGGGGCAGCGGGCACAGCTTCAGCTACCACCACATCATCACCCGCGACCAAGGCACGCACGTCTCCGACGCCTGCATGCGGCTGGACGAGGACGGATCGCCGCGGCTGACGCCCGGGATCCCCGGCCACAACCACGACCGGCCCTGGGACGGCGTGGACGGCTACGACGCGCTCTCGTCCACCAACCACCCGAGCCGCACCTACCAGGACCTGCCGAAGCTCCAATGAACGTCCTCCGCTCGACCCTCCTCCTGCTCCTCGCCTGGCTGGCCGCCGGCGGCGCCGGCTTCGCCGCCCAGGGCCCTGGGCCGGGCTCCGAGCCCGAGGCGGTGCAGCGGGCGCTGCGCCTCTACCAGCCGGAGACCTGGCCGGCCGGTCCGCGGCGGGCCGGGATCGCCCTGGCCGAGCTCCAGTTCCCGTTCCTGGGCGACAGCCTGCTCGAGTACGACGACGCCTGCTTCGCCCGCACCTGGCAGGACCTCGCTGGCTCCCCCGCGCTGCGGGTCGAGGCCGTGATTGCGGAGGACGCCGCCGGCGCCCGCAGCGCCCTGATCCCCTGGCTCGCCTGGGTCAGCTCGCCGCGGCCGCTCCTCCGCGGCGCGGACGCCGAGATCGCGGTCGGCGACGCCGCCTTCGCCGCGCCGGCCGGGCCCGGTCCGGAGCGGCTGGCCTGGGTGGCCTTCCTGCGCGGCAACGTCGCCGTCCGGGTCCTGGTCCTGGAGCCGGGCTCCGCCACCGCGCCGGACCTGCGGGCGGCCGCGCGCCAGGTCGACGCCCGGATCCTCGCCGCCCCTCGCCTCGAGGCGGACCAGGCGCTGCCCCAGCCCGAGCTCCTCGGCTTCCATCCGGCGCTGCGTCGCTGCGACTCCCGCCAGACGGTGCCGCTCGCGGTCCAATTCACCGACCGCAGCGGCGGTCCCGCCCTCCTGAAGTGGGAGGTTCGGGGCAGCGGCAGCGGCTACGTCGAGGACGACCCGCTCGGCCAGCCGCGCTTCTACCCGACCGGCCCGGGAGCCGTGGAGCTGGTCCTGACGGTGGGCGGTAGATTCGGAGTCTCGGTCCAGGCGGGCGCCCCCCCCGCGCTCCGGGGCCCGTACCCCCCCGTCCCCCCCTCCCCCCCCCCCCCCCCCCGGCCCCCCCCCCCCCCTCGCCCCGAAGCTGCACGCCGCCCCTCCGCAGC
>JACNJP010000544.1 GCA_014382465.1 Planctomycetota bacterium | reverse complement strand
GCGCGCACCACGGGGGGGGGGGGGGGGGGGAGGCGGGCGGGCAGGGGCGAGGGGGGGGGGGGGCCGGCCGGGGGGGCCGCCGGGGGAGGGCGGGGGGGGGGGGCGGGGGGCGGGGGCCGGGGCCGGGGGGGCGGCGGGGGCAAACGGGGCCGGCCGGGGCGCCCGCGGGCGGGGACCGGCCCCGCCGGCCAGCACGGCCAGCAGCGCGCCGAGCGAGGGGTAGACGGCCAGCGGCAGCAGCACCAGCAGGGCCCGGAGCAGGGCCTCGTCGAGCCCGGCCCAGCGGGCCGGCAGCGCCAGCCCGATCTCGAAGCAGGCCAGGGCCAGGCCGGCGCGGAATCCCAGCGCGGCGTCCGCCCTCGGTGTGCCGAACACCCGGACCTACCCCGCCGGAGTCAGGCCAGCGCCGCAGCGCTCGATCAGCTTGGCCACCAGCTTCTCGATGCCGGTGGCGACCTCGGAGATGCGCGAGTCCAGCATGTAGGCGGGCGTACTGATGACGTTCCGGCCCTCGTCGACGTGGATCTCACCGGCCGGGCAGACGACGTGCCTGGCCCCCATCTTCTCCAGGGCCTCGGCGGTGCCGGCGTCGCTGCCGATGGTCAGCTCGACCTTCGGCGCGACCTCCCGCAGCACCGCGGCGCACACCGCCGGGGCGATGCAGATCACCCCGAGCGGCTTGCCCGCCTCGGCGATGTCGCGCAGGAGCCGGGCCACCTCGGGGTGGACCGCGCAGGCCGGCCCGTTGACGGCGAAGTCCGACAGGTTCTTGGCGGCGCCGTAGCCCCCGGGGAAGACCAGGGCGTCGAGCTCCGCGGCCTGGACCTCGGCGGCGTCCCGGATCCGCCCGCGGGCGATGCGGGCCGACTCCACCAGGACGTTGCGGCGCTCGCCCTCGGCCACTTCGCCGCTCGCGTGGTTCACGACGTGCATCTGCTCGGCGTCCGGCGCGAAGCACACCGCCTCGGCGCCGGCCCGGTCGAGCGCCAGCAGCGTGATCACGGACTCGTGGATCTCGGCCCCGTCGAGGAAGCCGCAGCCAGAGAGGCAGACACCGACACGCACCATGTTCTCGTCCTGTTCCAGGGGCTCAAGAGTCCGACGGCAAACGGCGGACGGTCGCGTCCGCCGCCAGTCGGGCCTGGCAGGCGAGCCGGACGCCCGGCGGACAGCCGAAGGCCCGCAGTGTAAGCGCTTCGAGGCGGCCGGGGGCTTCCAGCCCCGCTTCGGCCTGGATCCGGCACACGCCGCATTCGGCGCGCTGGCAGCCGAAGGGCAGCTGCAGGCCGGCGTCGAGCGCGGCTTCCAGCACGGTCTGCCCGACGGACGCCGGTGCGGCGCCCTGGCCGGTCACGGTCAGGCGCAGTCGAGCAGCGGGTCCCATGCGCCGATCAGATACGGCCGCGCTCGTGGAAGCGGTCGCGGAAGCGGGTCACCTGAACGACGTACTCCCAGGGCGAGGGCTTGCGCGCCTTGAGCTGGTCGAGCCAGGCCTGCGGGCCGCCGGCCTGCGCCACTCCCCGGGCGACGGCGCCCGGCCCGAGCCGGTAGGCCAACAGTCCGAAGCGGGCGTCGCCGTCCCAGGCCCGGAGCTGCTCCGCGAGGTAGTGGGCGCCGAGCAGCAGGTTGGCCGCCGGAGGCTCAGGATCCTCGACGCCGTAGCGGGCGGCGAGTTCGGCGGCGGTGGCCGGCAGCAGCTGGCACAGGCCCGAGGCGCCGATCGAGGAGCGGGCGTCTTGGCGGCCGCGGCTCTCGGCGTAGACCAGGCCGGCGAGCAGGCCGGGGTCCTCGAGCCCGGCGGCCCCGGCGGCGCTGCGGATCTCCGCCGCCCAGCCCTCCACCCGGAGCACGCCGTCGACGCTCCGCTGGGCCAGGACGCCGAGCACCGTCAGGCCGAAGGCCGAGAGCAGGAAGGCGCTCAGCCGGCGGCGCGTTCGCTGATCCATGCTCTCCAGGTCGACGCCGAGGCCTGGACCGCCTCGAACGGGGTCTCGGGCCGGAAGGCCGGGAGGTCCACGCCGGTGAGCTGGACCAGGAAGTAGGAGGCCATGGGCCGCAAGTGGACCGGGCCGCCTTCGAGCAGCTCGACCAGGCGTTCGACCGCCAGGGCCGGCTTCACCCGCTCGGTGACGTCGAATTCCGCAGGCAGCAGGTAGCCGCCGTTGGCGGCGGCGCGCTCGAGCCAGAAGGCCGGTACCAGCAGGCCGTTCTCGCTCCACCAGGCGACGTAGACCCCGGCGGGGTCGGGGGTGCCGCGGAAGTCGACCCCAGTCGAGGTCACGAGGGCGTCGAGCAGGTCGGAGTCGCGCGGCGAGCGCGGCAGCATCCGGATCAGGTGACCGACGGCCTCAGGATCGCCCAGGCGGCCCGACAGGACCGCCGCGCGCGCGGCGATCACCGGGTCACCGGCGTCCAGGTGCTGGCGCAGGACGCGCCGGGCCACGCCGCAGCCTCGGCGCTCGAGGGAGCGGCTCCAGACCAGCTCCAGCTCCTGTCCGGCGAAGTCCGGGAACAGCTCGGAGAAGACCTCCTCGACTCCTGCTCCCTGCAGCTTGCCGAGCGCCTCGACGGCCGCCAGCCGGACCGACGGGTCCTGGTCCAGGCCGCAGGAACGCTTCACCGCCTCGAGGGCGCCGAGGGCGCCGATCTCGCCCAGGGCCCACAAGGTCTCGCCGCGCACGCCCTTGGAGTGCTCGCCGCCCGTCAGCGGGAGGAGCTGCGGCAGCACCGCCGGGTCGCCGAGCTGGCCCAGCGACCGGGCCGCCATCTGCACCACCAGCGCGTTGGGGTCGTTCAGGGCTTCCAGGAGCGCTTCCAGGCCCGCGGGACCGGCGCTGCCGAGCGAGCGGGCAGCGGCCACCCGCACCGGCAGGCGCTCGTCGCGCATGGACTCGGCGGCGAGTTCGGGGCCGAAGGCGAGCATTCCTTGCTGCAGCAGGCTCGAGCGCAGCGGCTCGCTCATGTCCGCCAGGGACTCGACGAAGGGCGAGGCCAGCTCAGGGTGCGGACGCCGCAGCGCGGCGCGGAGCAGGGTGCCGGCCAGCTCGGGCCGGGCCGCGTACCGCGGCACGGTCTCCAGGAAGCGGGCGCCGAGATCGGCGTCCCACAAGGCCTCGAAGCCGGGATCGGCGGCCAGGTAGGCGCACCAGCTCTCGAGCTCGTCGCCGCTGAGGTTCGCCAGACGCTCGCGGGTCAGCTCGATCTCCAGCCGCCGCCGCCCGGGGGCGTCGGCAGTGTCCCACTGGGCCAGCCTCGAGAGCACGAACTCGCGCCCGCCCGTCGGCGGGGCGAGGTCCTGCCAGGCCAAGGACTCGAACTGGGCGTCGAGGTCGCGGAGCAAGCCCGGCAGCCAGTCGGCCGCCGCGTCGCCGCGGAAGGTGAGGGGCTTGCGCTGGGGACCGACCTCGAGCTCGATCCGCGCCCGCGCCACCTGCGAGGGCGAGCCGTAGATGCCCGGCAGGACCCGGACGTCGAGGAGCTGGGCCTGCTCGATGCGCTCGAGAAGCTGGACCATGCCGATCCCGCCGAGGAAGCGCAGCTCGGCTTCGGTGTCTCCGGCGGCCTCGCCGGCCAGGCAGCGCAGCGCGCCGTCGCCGTGCTGCCAGGAGATCCGCAGCCGCGGCAGGTCGGCTTCGGTCACCTGGAGCTTGCCGCGCACGGCGCGGAAGG
Source organism: Planctomycetota bacterium (assembly GCA_014382465.1). GTDB lineage: Bacteria > Planctomycetota > UBA1135 > UBA1135 > UBA1135 > J029. The sequence goes on along the minus strand of JACNJP010000544.1, from coordinate 758 downwards.
CGACCTGGTTCTGGGCGTACCAGCTGAGCCAGGCGCTGCGGTCGAGGTGGCTGAAGTCCTCGCCGGAGATCCGGATCAAGCTGCGTTCGCCGATCTCGGAGAAGCGGGCGTACTGCGGGTAGAAGGTCATCCCGCCGATCGACTTCACCAGGGAGTGGAGGATCTCCACCTCGAATTGGCTCAGCGATTCGAGGTCGGTGGAGCGGAACAGGTACTCCGCCAGGCAAGCGGCCGCGGCGCCGCTCAGGAACAGGTCGGGCTCCCGCAGCGCGTCCTTGAGCAGCGGCAGCAGCTCGGGTTCGACGATCAGGCGGCCGAGGAATTCCTGCTGGCGGAGCAGGGCGTAGAGCAGGTAACCGAGCTGCAGGCCCGGCTCGGCCGCCTCCAGGTCGGCGCGGAGCAGCCGCAGGGCCTCCGGATCGGCCTCGCCGGCGAGGGTGTCGGCCGCCTCGAAGGCCACCGGGGTCGAAGGATCGAGCAGGGCCTCGTGCAAGGCCAGCCGGACCTCGGGGCGGTCGCGGAAGCTGCGCAGCAGGCGGGCCGCGCGCAGGCGGGCGGCGGGGCCCCCGGCCAAGCGGACCCCCCCCCGCCAGGGGAAGGGGGAGGGCTCCTCGGGGAGCCCGGCCCGCCCCGCCTCCACCGCCCGCCGCCCCCCCCGCCTTGGGGGGGCCCGGCGCCCCCACCCCCTCCCCCGGCGCCCGCCCCCCCCGGCGCGCCCGGCCCCCCCCCCGGCCGGCGGCCGCCCCCCGGCCCCCCCC
>JACNJP010000479.1 GCA_014382465.1 Planctomycetota bacterium | reverse complement strand
GGGGGGGGCGCCCGCCCACGGGCGAGGCCCCGGCCGCCCGCGCCGGGGCCCGGCTTTGGGGGCGCCCGGTCCCCCCCCCCCCCCCGCGCCCCTGCCGCCCCCCGCGGCGCCCCCGAGCGCCCCGGCCATCCCGGGCCCCCCCGGAAGCCGGGCGGCGGCGCCCCCCTGCCGCGACGCCACCTTCGGTCCCATCTGGTCCATGACCGCCGGCGACGGCCCGATGAACTTCAAGCCGTGCTGCTCGCAGAGGGCCGCGAAGCCGGCGTTCTCGGCCAGGAAGCCCCAGCCGGGGTGGACCGCCGAGCAGCCGCTCTGCTTGGCGGCCTGGATCACGGTCTCGATCCGCAGGTAGGACTCCGAGGCCGGCCCCGGGCCCAGCCGCACCGTCTGCGCCGCCTCTTCGAGGTAGGGGAAGCCGGCCGCGAGATCCGCCTCGGAGGCGCCGCACACCGGCTCGATGCCGAGCGCGCGGCAGGCGCGGGCCATGCGGGCCGCCACCTCGCCACGGTTCGCGATGAAGACGCGATGGAACATGGGCGCCAAGGATACCGGCGCCCTCAGAACTGGAAGTAGATGAACGGCTTGTAGGCGACCGGCGTGAAGGCCAGGGCGAGGGCGAAGACGGCGCCGGCCCACAGCGCGAACAGCGGCGCCGGCATCCGCCGGCCGAGCTGGGCGGCGTGGGTGGTGCGGGAGATCGCGTGGGCGCCCAGCAGCGCCGGGAACACCACCCACGACAGCCCGTCGAGCGAGGCCTCGCCGGGGGACTGGAACAGCACGAAGGCGCGCAGGGTGGTCCAGGCGTCGCCGAAGCTGGCGGCGCGGAAGAAGATCCAGCACACGCACACGAACCAGAAGGTCAGCAGCGGCCCGACGATCGCCATGCCCGGCAGCGCGCCGACGCGCCTGGCCCACTCGCGGTGCAGCACCAGCGCCAGGCCGTGCAGCCCGCCCCACACGACGAAGGTCCAGGCGGCGCCGTGCCACAGGCCGCCGAGCAGCATGGTCAGCATCAGGTTGCGGTACTGGTAGAGCCGCGAGCCGCGATTGCCGCCGAGCGAGATGTAGAGGTAGTCGCGCAGCCAGGTGGACAGGCTGATGTGCCAGCGGCGCCAGAAGTCCTGGATGCTGACCGCGAAGTACGGGAAGTCGAAATTGAGCGCCAGCTTGTAGCCGAGCAGCGCGGCGCAGGCGATCGCCATGTCCGAGTAGCCGCTGAAGTCGCAGTAGATCTGGACCGCGTAGCCGAGGGTCGCCAGCCAGGCGCTGAGAGCGTCGAAGGCCGCCGGGGCGTCGAAGTAGGCGTCGACCGCCGGGGCCAGGTTGTCAGAGATGCAGGCCTTCTTGATGTAGCCGGACAGGAACAGCATCAGGGCCGCCTGGACCTCGACGCTGGCCCAGCGCCGCGGCGCCCGCAGCTGCGGCAGGAAGTCGGCGGCGCGCACGATCGGCCCGGCGACGAGCTGCGGGAAGAAGGCCACGAACAGCGCCAGGTCGAGCGGGCTGCGGGTCGGCTCCAGCCGGCCGCGGTAGATGTCCAGCGAGTAGGACATCGTCTGGAAGGTGAAGAAGCTGATGCCGACCGGCAGCACGATCGACAGCGCCGGGGCGGTGGCCGGTATCCCGAGCCAGCCGAGGAACTCCACCCCCGAGGCGACGAAGAAGCCGAAGTACTTGAAGAAGCCGAGCAGGCCCAGGTTGGCCACCAGGCTCGCCAGGAGCCAGGCGCGGCTCGGGCGGCCGGCCTCGCGGCAGGCGTGGATCCGCAGGCCTGCGAGGGAGTCGACCGCCGTGCTGATCAGGATCAGCGACAGGAAGCGCCAGTCCCAGGCGGCGTAGAAGGCGTAGCTGGCCAGCAGCAGCCAGGCCTTGCGCGCGCGGTCCCGGCGCAGGCTCCAGTGCAGGCCGAAGACCAGCAGGAAGAACGGCAGGAAGCGGAACTCGGTGAAGAGCACTAGCCCGGGGCCCTCACCAGCCGCAGCAGCTCGTCGGCCAGGGCGTCGGTCATCAGCGCGGCGCCCTGGGCGTTGAGGTGGTGGATGTCGAAGCGGTTGCGCGGCTGGTAGAAGGCCGGCCAGGCGTCCGGCTGGTCGAAGCGGATCAGCAGCGGCGCCAGGCCGGCGTCGTGCAGCCGCACCAGCGGCGTCTGCTTCTCGATCACCGGCAGGACCAGGTAGACCGGCGTGACGCCGCGCGCCGCGCACAGGGCGTTGAGCCGCTCGAGCACCGGGACCAGGGCGGCGTCGGCCGGCTCATCGCCGTCGGGCGCCAGCAGGGTCTCGCGGGCGCGGCGGAGCTGGTCGAGGTCCTCGAGGAACAGCCGCCGCCGCTCGAGGAAATTGGCGGTCCGCTCGATGCTCAGGCTGCGGTAGCCGTTGCCGTCCGGGCCCAGGGTGCGGCGGCCCTCGAAGTCGGCCTCGTCGGAGCCGGCCAGGCCGCGCAGGGCCTCGTCGCCGTTGCCGAGGTTGCCGAAGCGGTGGCCCCAGTGCACCAGGTGGCCCTCGATCCGCGCCAGCTTCTCCCCGAAGGGCAGGTCCTGGGCCGCGACCGTGCGGCAGAGCTGCCAGGTCACCGGCCACGAGTGCCAGTAGACCAGCCGCTCGGTCAGCCGGTTCTCCTCCTCGATGTCGGTCTCGAATTCCGACAGCTCGAGGAACAGGTACTCGAGCCGGCCCGGCTCCATCTCGAGGATGCGCTCGACCAGGTAGGCGGTCTCCGGGAAGCGCATGCCCTGCATCCCCATGTTGAGCGACCGCAACGGCCGGCCGGCGGCCGCCATGCGGGCGTCGAAGCGCGCCGGGTCGATCTGGCGGAAGACCCGGCTGGAGCCGATGAACAGCGCGTCGACCTCGTCCTTCTGCGCCTCCAGCCAGGCCAGCTTCATGCGCTCCGGGGTCCGCTCGGAGATGACGCCGCGCACGGCCAGGAAGGCCGCGGCGAAGACCAGCAGGTTCAGGAGGCCGCGTTTCAAGTCTGGGGAGAGGAGCCGAGCTTCGAACTGTAGCAGCGAGGCTTCAGCCGAGGGACAGGCCCATCAGGGCGACGCCGGCCACGACCACCGCGGCGCCGCTCCAGCCGCGCCACCCCGGCCGCTCGCCGAGCACGAGCACCGCCAGCGGGATCGTGATCACCGGCACCGCCGCCGCCAGCGCCGACGCCACCCCCTGCATCGCCCACTTGAAGCCCGCGGAGAGCAGGCCCATGCCGAGGGCGGTGCCGAGCAGCGCCGGGAGCAGGAACAGCCGGTGGGTCTGCGGCAGGACCAATGCCCGCAACGCCGGCCGCCCGCGGCCCCGCAGCGCCAGGATGACCAGGATCCCGGCGTTGCCGCCGACCAGCCTCCAGGCCGCGCCGGTGACCGCCGGCGTCTGGTCCAGTCCCCAGTGCAGGGAGAGGTTGCCGGCGGTCCAGGCCAGCGAGGCGCCGAGCGCCGCGAGCAGCCCGACGGCGTCGCTCGGGCGCCGCTCCAGGCGGCGCGACTCCGCCAGCACGCCGCCGCCGACCACCAGGATCGCCCCGGCCCACTGGCCGGCCGAGAGCGTCTCGCCGAGCACCGGCCAGGCGGCCAGCGCCGTCAGCACCGGGGTGATCTGGGTCAGGATCAGGGTGCGGCCGACGCCGATGTGGGCCAGCGCCACGAAGTAGAGCCAGTCGCCCACCGCCAGGCCGCAGGCGCCGGAGCCCAGCAGCCACGGCAGGTCGGCCGGGTCGCCGGCGCCGCCGAGCTCGCCGCCGAGCAGGGTCGCAGCGGCGCCCAGCACCAGCATCCCGACCAGGTTCTTGTAGAGCGTGGCGTGCTCGGCCTTGCCGTGGCGCAGCGCCCGCGTGAACAGGATCGTGGCCACGCCCCAGGTGAGGGCGTTGGCCAGCGCCGCGGCCTCCCCGGCGCCGGGGAAGGGCGCCGCGGAGGCCTGCCAGGGGATCAGCGCGGGGATCAGCGCGGGAAGGCGAGGTCGAGCCGCAGCTCGGACATGCCGGGCTCCACGACGACCTCGTGGCTGACCGTCTTAGCACCGAGGTCGGTCAGGACCACGCGGTACTTGCCGGGAGGCAGCGGACCGGCGACCTGCTCGCCGCCCTGGAGGAAGGCCATGCCGCGCTGCATCGCCTCGGCGCCCTGGAGCATCATCGACAGCGGCGCGCCGCGCTGGTCGAAGCAGATCGCCTGGATGCCGGAGGTCGGCTCGCCCTCCTGGTCGACCACCAGGATGCGCAGGGTGCAGCCCGGCTGCAGCACGAGGTCGGTCTCGGCGGTCCCGCCCGGCTGGAGCCAGACCTCTTGCTCGACCTGGCCGAGGCGCTCGTGGCGCGCCAGCAGCCGCACCCGGCCGCCGGGCAGCGAGCCGACCCGGATGCGGCCGTCGCTGCCGGTGCCGTTCATCGAGAACAGGGTCAGCGGCTGGCCGTTCTCGTCGAGCACGAAGACCGAGGCGCCCTGGACCGGGCTGCCGCGGGAGT
>JACNJP010000542.1 GCA_014382465.1 Planctomycetota bacterium | reverse complement strand
GGCGGGACCTCCTCGAAGACCCGCGGGCTGGTCTACTCGGTCAACGCCGAGTACTGCAGGGACATGACGCCGAAGCCCGGCGATGTCTTCGCCTTCCCGGAGGCCCTGCTGGTCGTGACCGCCGTGCTCAACAGCAGCAACCCGGCAGCCTTCGAGGTCCGCGGCCAGTTGCTCGAGCCCAGCGATCCGGCCCTGGGGCTGCCGCCCGGCAGCGGCCTGAACCTGGCGGGCCGGCTCAACACCGCCTACACCAGCCAGGACGTCGACCGCCAGATCTGCTACCTGGCCTTCAACCCGGAGCCCGTCTACACCGCCGGCCAGCTCCTGGCGCTCGACCCGCTGGCCACCTCGGTGACCGCGACCTTCAGCGAGGCGATCGACCCGGCCTCGGTGACCTCGATGCACAGCTTCGTGGTGACCGCCTTCGAGATGACCGGGGCCTTCGGCGACAACGCCGCCTACTACCGCCATCCGACCCTGTTCCCGACCGAGTCGACCGCCGACTACATCGACCGCCAGCGCGGATTCCACTTCGTGGTCGGCACCGGCGGCACCTCGGCCACCTCGGAATTCGGCGGCCGGGTCATGTTCGGTCCGATCGAGAAGGACATCAACGGCTCCAGCTTCACCCTGACCCCGGTGACCGGCCTGGCGGAGCCCAACAGCGACGCTTTCCTGCAGTTCGCCGTCGCCCTGCGCAACGGCGCCGACGGCATCCGCGACCTGGCGGGCAACACCCTCGACATCTCGCGCTTCGTCGCCGGCACGCCGACCGGCACCGTGTCCCTCGACAACCAGCTCACCGTCACCGGCGGCGGCGGGCTGACCGCGACCAACCGCACCAAGGCCTTCGCGCTGCGGGCCAACGGCCTGGACGAGGACGACGACGGCCTGCCCGAATACACCGGCCAGGTCGGCTACGAGACCGGCCTGCTCACCGGCCGGGCCGCCGAGCGCTTCTCCCGCGACGGCGACAACAGCAACCAGTACGTGGGCGCCGGCACCGCCGTCAACGCCGGCACCGCGCCGCTCTGGGTGCCGCCGTACGCGCCGCTGTCCCCGGCCGGCTCGGTGGTCATGACCACCATCCGGCCGCACGACCTCGGCTTCGGCTACCGCAACCTCAGCGAGTTCAACCTCGACGTCGACGGCATGAGCTGGACGCCGCTCGGCGGGGTGGTCTTCGACGACCTCTACCCGCGCTTCTCGCTGTCGCTGGCCCACGCCAAGTTCCTGCCGGACGAGTTCGTGTCCCAAGGCGTGGTGATCTGGCCCTTCTCTGGCCTGGTGGCCTCGAGCTTCGACGACAACATCCTCGGCTACCCGACCTACGACGAGAAGCAGGTCTTCGACTCGGCCTACTCGATCTCGAGCCTGAACCTGTTCACCTCCGAGTCCGGCAACACCATGCTGCCGTGGCCGCAGTTCGAGCACACCTACACCTGGCGCGACACCACCATCCCGCCGAGCTTCGTCGGCACCGCGGAAGCCCCTTCCTCGCTTGGAGCGGCCTCGACCACCCACCCGGAGGCCGGCCTCTACGGCCCGGGCATGGCTCCCTCGATCGCCCTGCCGTTGCTGGCCCGGTTCCGCTGCTACCCGCGCGGCGAGCGCCTCGGCAACAACAAGTTCCAGGTCACCGCCCTGCTTACCCAGAACGTCCAGACCTCGTTCCCGGCCTTCCGCGTCTACTCGGAGGGCGGCCTCGACGGCTCCGGGAAGTGGCACCAGGTGATCCCGGACAACGCCGCCAAGGGCGGCACCCAGCCGGTCGGCGGCTACGCCGTCGGCTCCGGCCAGCCCACCGACCCCACCGGCCCGATCTTCTACTGGACCGAGGTCGATTTCGTCCTCAAGGTCTCGCGGGTCTACACCCACTGGTTCGACATGGGCGGCATCCTCGGCGCCGGCAAGGTATCCGGGGTCCAGCTCGAGCCGGAGGACGGCAACCAGCCCCTGGGCACCGCCGTCGTGGCCGAATACCGCGGCGCGGTCCAGGTCGACCACCCGGGCAACCCGACCGTCGACCCCTCTCCGCTGCTCGACGCCGAGGACGGCTTCAACGTCTACGGCGAGTACGACAACGGCAGCGGCCAGGTCTCGACCCCGGGGCCGTGGACCGACGACCTCTCTGATCTCGAAGCCCAGTCCTTCCGCTTCTTTCAGATCCGGCTGACCTTCCTGAATGACGTCGACCGGGGCAACCAGGCCATCATGGACGGTCTGGGACTGGCCTGGAAGCTCTGATCCAACTCCAATGAGCACGATCCTCCACCCGATCTTCCGGTTCCGCCACGGCCTGGCTCTGGCTGGCGCGGCGGCCCTCCTCCTGCCTGGATGCTTCAACCCGAGCTCCCGGGACTCGGCCAACCTCCCTGGCAGCGGGAGGGCGAAGTTCTTCCTCGAGACGGTGGAGTGGGGACGGCTGGTGGACGTGCTGGACAGCAACGGCCTCCTGGTTGATCGGGACGTGCTGATCCGGGAGAGCCTCCAGAACCAGACCGGGGTCTACACCCTCGGCCTCAACCCGCTGACCCAGTCCCAGACCCTGACGATCCACGAGGCCTCGGGCACGCCGGCCTTCGAGCAGCTGTTCAGTGGCGCCCAGGCCGGTCGCGCGGCGGTCAGCACCAAGGGGCTCGGCTCCCTGCCGCCCTTCTCGATGGTGGGGCGGAACGGCGGCATCCGCCTCCAGTTCTCGGAGAAGGTCGACCCTGCCCTGGTCAACTCGGAGACCATCAAGGTCCAGGTGGGCGACCCGCCGGTGGTGAACCAGGAGGTCCGTTACCTGGTCGACAACTCGGTCATCGGCCTGGATGGGAAGCCCAAGGGTGTGGTGATCATCGACCCGACGATCTCCCGCTTCGACGAGGCCGCCCTGGGCATCCCGCAGAACGGAGTCGGCTTCCCCGCCTCGCTGGACAGCGTGTCGCCCAACGCCGTCATCCGCATCCCGACCAAGGTGGACTTCGACAACGGCCAATTCCAGGTCCTCCAGAACCTGGGCCACACGCACACCCTCCAGCCGACCAGCTCCGACCCGGTGGAGCTGTCGCTCGGCCTGGACCCGATTGTGCTGCGCGCGTTCCGCACCGGCAACGACAAGGACCTCTACAACGGCTTCATGCAGGACCGGGTCCGCCCGACCCTGGTGACCGAGCTGGAGGTCGGGATCTCCAACATCTCCGGCACCGAGGTCCAGCGCACGCTCACCTACGCGATCGCCTCCGCGAGCTGCCGGCCGATCCGGCCCAAGGTGGGGGACGTGTTCGAGATCGACCAGGGCCTGCTTGCGGTGACCAAGGTGGTCAACTCCAGCGACCCCAACGCCTACCTGGTGTCCGGAGTGGTCCTGGAGGGGATCGACAGCATCCCGATCGGCAACTACTCGTCTGCGCCGCTGGAAGGCCGGATCACCACCGCCTACTCGGCGGCCGACGCGGCGCTCCAGCTGTGCTGGATCCTGTTCACGCCGGAGCCGGAGTACGGCCTGCCGGCGCGGGGGATCGATCCCTACTCGACCATCTCGGTCCGCTTCAACGAGCCGGTGGATCCGTCCACCGTGAAGGCCCTCGAGACCTTCGTGATCAGCTCCTACGTGGTGGACCCGGACCCGCCGTCGGAGCCCTCCGACGTCTACCAGGCGGAGATCTACGCCGCGCGGCAATTCGGCTATCCCAGCCCCGAGACGGTGGCCAAGTACATCGACCGCCAATTGGGCTACACGGTGGCGGTGGCCGATCCTCCGACGGTCACGGGCACCAGCTCGGGCAGCGGCCGCATCCTGACCGGGCCGCTGGGCATCGCCCCGGACGGCCGCACCTACACCATCGCCCCCGCCGCGGGCTTCTCCGACGCCCACGACGAGGGCAACGGCCTGCGCTTCGCCATCGCAGTCCGCGACGGCGACGACGGCATCTTCGACCTCGCCGGCAACAAGCTGGCGTTCTCCGGCTTCGTGGCCGGAAACGAGGGCCAGCAGGAGCTGATCACCCCTGGGTCGTTCTCGCCCTGGCCGAACGACCGCTACTTCGCCCTGCGCTTCAACAGCACCGACGAGAACGGCGACAGCCTGCTCGAGTACGCCGGCCAGTACGTGTTCGAGCCGGGGATCCTGCGCGGTCGCGACCTGGTGCGCTTCTCGCGCACCGCTGACCCCTTCAACCCCTTCGTCGCCCAGCGGATTCAATTCAGCGCCGGCGTGATGACCCCGCTGACGCCGACCGGGGCGGTCCTGATGACCTGCTGGCCGTACCACATCCTGGGCCTCGGGCTGCTGGCGGTGGCGGAGTTCAACCTCGACGTCGAGTCCCTCAGCTGGGCGCCCCTCGGCGGCAACGTCATCGATGACACCTACCACCGCTATTCAGTGGGCCTGTCCCACGCGGGTCGGACGCCGGACGACTACATCAACCCCTCCTCCGGGGATCCGCAGTGGCCGAACTCCGGGCTCCGGCGGAACGCCGACC
>JACNJP010000524.1 GCA_014382465.1 Planctomycetota bacterium | reverse complement strand
GGGCCGGGGCGGGGAGGGGCGCGGGCGGGCGCGGGGGCCGGCCGGGGCCCCCGGCGTCGGGCGGGCCTCGCTCCGGGGCCGGGTGGCCGCGGCGCGCGACCTGCGCAGGCTCTACCGGGGCGTCCTGGAGCTGGCGCGGCGCCACCGCGCCGACCTGATCCAGACCCACCTCTCGGACGCCGACTGGATCGGGCTGATGGTGGGGCGGAAGCTCAAGATCCCGGTGGCGCTGACCTTCCACTCCTCGAAGCTGGTCCCGCCGGAGCGGGATCCTCGCGGGCTCCGGGCGAGGCTCCGCAGCGGCATGCAGGCGCGCTTCTACCACCGCGCCGACGCCCTGATCGCGGTCGGCTCGGAGGTCCGCGACAGCTTGCTGAAGTTCCCCGGGGTGGTGCCGGACCGGGTCCATCTGGTGCCGAGCGCCATCGAGGTCCCCGAGCCGGTCTCGGCCGAGCGGCGCGCCGAGCTGCGGCGGCGCCACGCCGACCCGATCGGGGACGCAGCCACGGTGCTGGTCACGGTCGGCAGGGCGGTGAAGAGCAAGGGCCACGACCGGCTGATCCGGGCCCTGCCACGAATCCTCGAGCGGCACCCCGGGGCGCGCCTGTGGATCATCGGCGCCGGTCCGGAGGTCAAGGGGCTGGCGGCCCTCGCCGCCGACCTCGGTCTGGGCGACCACGTGCTGCTGCTGGGCGGGCGCCACGACGTCGCCGAGCTCCTGGCCTGCGCCGACCTCTACCTGACCGGCACCCATCGCGAGGGGCTCGGCCTGGCGGTGGCCGAGGGCATGGCGGCGGGCCTGCCAGCGGTCGGATTCAAGGTCAGAGGCATCGTCGACATCATCGAGCCGGACGTCAACGGCCTGCTGGTCGAGGACGGTGACCTCGAGGCCTTCTCCGGGGCCGTCTGCGCGCTGCTCGGCGACCCGCAGCGCCGCGCTCGCCTGGCGGCCGCCGGGTACCAGACCGCGCTGCGCTTCGACATCGCCCGCTCGCGGGCGGACACCGAGGACATTTACCGCGGGATGCTCGCGCGGCGCGGCTGAGCCCGGCCGCGGGTTCAGCCGCGGCGGCGCACGAGTTGCAGGATCCGCTGGACGTCCTCGGCCTTGGGGATGATCAGCTCGCGCACCCTGACGCCGGTGAGCCAGCGGTAGATCAGGGCCAGCAGCAGCCCGAAGATCGAGTAGCAGACCAGGGAGGCGATGCCGGCGCCGACGATCCCCAGCCGCGGGATCAGGTAGAAATTCAGCCCGACGTTCACGGCCAGGGCGGTCCCGGCGCTGATCGAGGCGTAACCTGGGAATCCGCGGCCCAGCAGGTCGGTGTTGGCGATCTGGCCGATGTTGCCGATGACCACCCCGGGCAGGATGATCGCCAGCGGCAGCACGGCTCCGGCGTACTCGGCGCCGAAGATCCAGGGCACGCACGGCCAGGCCAGCAGGGCGCAGACCGTCGCCAGCGGGGCCGCGACCAGGATGAAGCTGCGGGTGACGATCGGTGTGAGGGCGTTGGCCTCCTCGCTGGTCCGCCCCATGATCCGGGGCACCATCGCCCGCTCCACCGAGAAGCCGATGATCTGGAACATCATCGCCAGCGAAGCCGAGATCGAGTAGACGCCGACGTCTTCGGCGGTGCCGAGGTAGCGGACCAGGACGACGTCGAGCCGGAGCAGCAGGTAGACCGAGATCGAGGTCGGGAGCGCCTTCAGCCCGAAGGTGAAGGCCTTTTTGGCCAGTTGGAGGTCCGGGCGCCGCCGTCCTTGGACCACCATGAGCAGCGCGAGCAGCGCGAGGAGGTCTCCGATGGCGAAAGACAAGGCCCAGGCCTTGACTGCGGCGGTCACGGTCTTCCCGTCCAGGTAGAAGAGGACCGGCACCAGGAGCGCGAAAGAGGCGGCTTGGGCCACCTTGGCCAGGTTGGCGGCCAGGATCGCTCGCCGGCCGACCAAGGCGCCGCTCAGGAAGCCTTCCAGCATGAGGAGCGGCAGACCCAGGATCGCCAGGGCGATTCCTTGGCCGAGGTCGCCGCTGACCGTCTTGATCGCCGCGCTGCCCTCCGCCTCGACGAATTCCTGGAGCCAAGGAAAGGCCGCCCACAAGCCGGCGCAGAACAGGGCGCCGACCACGATGGCGAAGACAACCAGATTGCTGGCGATCCGACCCGACTTTGAAGGATCCTTGACGATCTGCCGCGTACAGGCCATCCCGAAGCCCATGTGGGCGAAGGCTCGGGCCATGTCCGGGATCAGGATGACCAGGGCGTGGATGCCCTTGCCCTCGGGTGCCAAGCCCCGCGCCACCATGACTCCGCCCACGAACTGCAGACCGACGGCCACGATCTGGAGGGCGGCGGCGCCGAGGCTGTCACGGAGGAAGCTCATGGGGTGGTCTGAGCCTAGCGAGGCGCTTCCCGGGGGCGGAGGCTAAGGAAGTTTCTAGTCCCGGTCCATGACGAAAACTGGGGCTCGCATAGACTTAGACGCCCTGGTTCTCGATCGCCTGGCGGGCTGGTCCCGTCTCCAGGCTCCGGTTTCCCCAGCGTCTCTGAATCGTGCAAAAGGCCAACGCCTTCCTCGCCACCTCCCTTCTCCTGTTGTCAGCCGGCTGCGCCAGCGTGGTGACCCTGAACTCTCCTTTCGAGGGTCCCCCCGCGACGCCGCTGCCCGCCCCTTACCGGATCTCTCCGGGAGACGGCCTGACACTCGAGTTCTCCCGCGTCTTCGTCCCCGTCGAGGACTATCACCTCGGGGTCAACGACCGGCTGTCGATCCATGTCCAGAAGCGGGAGGACCTGCAGCTGGACACCACGATCGCACCGGACGGGACCGTCGCCTTCCACTTCGTCGCCCGCTTCAAGGCGGTCGGGAAGACCATCGACGAGGTCCAGAAGATCCTCCAGGACGGACTGGTCGCCGCCGGCATCGCCAAGGCCACGGTCGACGTCTTCCTGGTCGAGGGCGACACCCTGACCCAGGAGTTCATCGACATGCTGCTCAGGAGCCCCACCGGCTCGACGCGGGCGCTGAGTGTGAACCGCGGGGGAATGATCTCGCTGCCGGGGACCGGCCAGGTCAAGGTCGCCGGCTTCACGCTGGAGGAGCTCGAGACCGAGCTCAACCGGATGCTCCAGGAGCGCATGCCCAGCCTCCAGGTGATCGTCAACTCGTCCTTCAACGCCGACGCCATGTACACCGTGGTCGGCGAGGTCATGCGGCCGGGCACCTTCACCATGGCCGGTGACGTGTCCCTGATCGAGGCCCTCGCCAGCGCCGGCTGGGAGACCGAGTACGGCGAGCTCAGCCGCGTGCTCCTGATGTCGCGAGGCGAAGACGACGTCATCGACGCCAACCTCTACGACGTCGATGACGCCCTGGCGCACGGCAACCCGCTGCCGATGGTGCGGGTCCGCCCCCGAGACGTGGTGGTGATCCTGCGCACCGGCGTCGGCAACACCAACCGCGCGATCGAGCAGTACATCCGCAGGAACCTGCCGATCAACCTCGGCGCCTCTTACCGCCTCAACACTCCGAACTGAGCCATGAACGCGCCCCCCACGACCGAACGCAGGACCGACACGCCCCGCCGCGTGATCCGCGCGCTGTTCGAGTTTCGCAAGTCGATGCTCGGCTTCTTCGTGCTGTTCTTCCTGTTCCTCATGGTGATCGCCTACAACTTCCCGCAGATCTGGGAGGTCAAGGGCCAGGTGCTGGTCAAGTCCGGCCGCTACAAGGCGCCGACCGGCGTCGCCTACACCAACCCGAGCATGCGCCTCGATGCGACCATGTCGGACGTGGCGTCCGAGATGACGATCATGATCAGCGAGCCGGTGCGCCGGCGGGTCGCCGAGCGGCTGATGAATGAGCAGGGCCTGGAGGAGAAGCCGACGACCTTCTTCAGCAGCCTCATGGACGGCTTCAACGAGTTCTGCTACTCGATCGGGCTGAAGCCGGAGCTCGAGGAGGGGGCGGCCCTGGTCGAGCAGCTCGAGAACCGGATGACGATCGAGATCGAGCCCGGCGCCAACGTCATCAACCTGATCTACCGCCACTTCGGCAAGCGGACGGCGGTCACGACGATGAACTTCCTGCTCGAGGAGTACCTCGCGCAGCACACCCTGATTCACAGCGAGGGCGGGGCGCTCGACTTCTTCACGGTGGAGGTGGCGGCCAAGAAGGCGGAGCTGGACGCGCTCCAGGAGGAGATCACCGCCTTCCGCATGAGCCACGACGGCGGTGACCTGAGCCAGCAGCGCTCGCTCCTGGTCCAGGACCTGAACGAGGACCGCCAGGCCCTGCTGTCCCTGGAGTCGGTGGACGAGAGCGAAGAGAACCTGCTCCAGGCCTCCTCCCTTACCGAGCACCCGGAGCTCGCGACCTACTACAACCGGCTGCTCGACCTCCAGCCGCCGGACGCCCTCCACCAGGGCCTCAACCCCGCCCACGCAGCCCCCCCCCCCCACCCGCCCGCAGGCCACAC
>JACNJP010000216.1 GCA_014382465.1 Planctomycetota bacterium | reverse complement strand
CCCCCCCCCGCCCCACCGCCCGAGCATGTCACCAGGGAGGGGGCGACCGCCCGCCCCCCCCCCCCCGTTGGTGACGGACGCGGCGCAGGAAGCGGGCCCGAGCAGTGCCCCCCGACGCCCGCCTCCGAGTAGGGCCCAGGTCCCACTCGACAGGAAGGCCCGGCGGCGCTCCGCCGCCGCCGGCACCGCCAGCACCGCGCTGGCGGTGTCGTGGGTCGCCGGCGCCACCACCTGGAGTTCGGCGCCGGCGCCGATGGCCTCGCGCACCTGGGGCAGAAGCCCGCCGAGCACGCTTCCGGTCGGCACGATCTCGCCGAGCAGGCGCTCCGGCAGGCCGAGCTCGGCGCACAGCCCGCGCGCCCAGTCGCCGGTGGCCGGGTCGGTCATTTGCGCGGTGGAGGCGATGGTGCCTTCGGTGGCCCGCACCCCGGTGAGCAGGAAGTGCATCAGGTCGGGCAGGAACAGCAGGCGGTCGGCCGCCTCGAGCAGCCGCGGCTCCCGCCGCCGCAGCCCGGCGAGCTGATAGATGGTGTTGAAGGGCAGGAACTGGGTTCCGGTCGTGGCGTAGAGCCGCTCCCGGCCGACCGCGGCGGTCACCTCCTCGAAGGCCTCCTGCGCCAGCGGATCGCGGTAGCACAGCGGCGGCGCCAGGATCCCGCCGGCGGCGTCGAGCAGCGCGAAGTCGACCCCCCAGGCGTCTACCCCGACCGAGCGCAGCGGCAGCCCGGCCTCGGCGGCGGCGGCGACGCCGCGTCGCAGGCCTTCCAGCACCTCGCGGAACAGCGCGTCGACGTCCCATCGCGAGCCCGCGGAGGTGACCACCGGCGCGTTGGGGAAGCGGTGCACCTCGCGCAGCGTCAGCGGCCGCTCCCGCGCCGGGTCGAGCGCCACCAGCACCGCCCGCCCTGACTCGGCCCCGAGGTCGATCGCCAGGACGGCGGCGCCGCTCACCGCAGGAAGGCCTCGTGCAGCCCGCCGTCCACGTTGAGCACCTGGCCGGTGGTGCGCGAGCTGCGGTCGGAGACCAGGAAGGCGATCGCCTCGGCCTGGTCCTCGGGCCGCACCGGCGCCCGGGTCAGGGTGCGCTCGGCGTAGAAGGCCGCCAGCCGCTGGCGCAGCTCGTCGTCGGAGTCGCGGTCGGTGAAGGCGATGCCGTACTTCGCCAGCGAGGCGATCACCCGCTCGCGTCCGAACATCGTCGATCCGGCCACCACGGTGGCGGGCGCGACGGCGTTGACCCGCACCAGCGGCGCCAGCTCGATCGCGAGCTCGCGCACCAGGTGGTTGGCGGCCGCCTTGGAGCTGTCGTAGGCCAGGCTGCCGCGCTTGGCCACCGCGGCGTTGACGCTGGTGGTCAGCACCAGGCTGCCGGGCAGCCCCTGGGCGCGCCAGATCCGCGCCGCCTCATCGGCCACCAGCCAGGCGCCGGTGACGTTGACGTCGAAGGCCAGCCGCCAGTCCTCCAGCGTGTTGCGCCCCTCGCGGTCGGGCGCAGGGTAGACGCCGGCGGTCACGACCACGTGGTCGAGGCCGCCGTAGGCCAGCACGGTCCGCGCCATCAGCGTCGCGACGCTGGCGCGGTCGCGGACGTCGACCGCGGCGGCGATCGCCGGGCCGCAGCCGGAGATCCCGGTCCCGGCGACGCCGACCCCCCCCCCGTGCGCCGCCACCAGCTCGGCGGCGGTGCGCTCGGCCGCCGCCAGCTCGAGGTCGGCGCAAACCACCGCCGCGCCGTCGGCCGCCAACCGGAGCGCAGCCGCCCGGCCGATGCCGTTGCCGGCGCCGACCACCAGCGCCACTCGGCGGGCCAGCTCGCGCTCGGGCGGCTGGCGCCGCAGCTTGGCCTCCTCGAGCAGCCAGTACTCGATGTCGAAGGCCTCCTGCCGCGGCAGCGCTAGGTAGCGCGAGGCCGCTTCGGCGCCGCGCATGACCTCGACCGCGCAGGCGAAGAACTCCGCCGTCACCCGCGACTCGCTTTTGTTCTTGCCCCAGGTGACCATGCCGAGCCCCGGGATCAGCACCACCGACGGCGCCACGTCGCGGATGGCCGGCGAGTCGGGGCGTTTGCAGGCCTCGTAGTACTCGCGGTAGTCCACCTGGTAGCGGGCGAGGCCGTCGTCAAGCCGCTCCTTCAGGAGGTCGAGCGACTCCGCGACCGGGTCCCACGCCACGAACAGCGGCTGGATCTTGGTGCGCAGGAAGTGATCCGGGCACGAGGTGCCAAGCTTGGACAGCCGCGCAGCGTCGCGCGAGCCGACGAAGCCGAGCAGCGCGGCGGCGTCGTGCACGGTGCCGATCTGACGCCGCGCGGGGGTCGAGACGCGGCCGCGCAGCCACGGCAGCAGGTCGTTCCAGAGCTCGCGGCGGCGGGAGTCGTCGAGCGCCGGCACGGCGACGCCGCCGAAGTTCGGCCGCCCGGCGGCGCGCTCGGCGGCGCGCTCGGCGAGGGAGCGCGCCGCCATCTCGATCAGCGACAGCGTCAGCTCGTAGCAGCCCTTGGCGTCGGCCGCGCCGCAGAGCAGCCCGTGGCCGCCGAGCACCACGCCGAGCAGGCCGGGACGGTCGCGCCACAGCTCCTCCAGGCGCAGGGCGAGCTCGAAGCCGGGCCGCTGCCACGGCAGCCAGGCGACCTGGTCGCCGTAGATCTCCTGCGTGAGCCGCTCGCCGTCGGCCGACGCCGCCAGCGCGATGACCGCGTCGGGATGGACGTGATCGACGTGCGCCAGCGGCACGAAGGCGTGCAGCGGCGTGTCGATCGAAGGGGCCCGGGGATTGCAGTCGAAGGCGCAGCGCGGGTAGAGCTCGACCATCCGGTCCTCGGCCGGGGTCTTGACGCCGCGCTCGGGCTGGCGGGCGTAGAGCTCGCGCAGCGCCAGCAGCTTGGGCTGGTAGAGCGAGGCGAAGTTCGCGCGCACCGAGGTGCGCAGGTCGCCGCCGCTGCCCTTGACCCACAGCACCTCGGTCGCGGCGCCGGTGAGCGGATCGGGGGCCGCCACCTTGGCCGAGGTATTGCCGCCGCCGGTGTTGGTGATGCGCCGGTCGGCGCCGAGCAGGTTGCTGCGGTAGACCAGCAGCTCGACCGGGCCAAGGCCGGCGGCCTCTCCGTCGTCCCACAGGTGGTCGACGTGGCGGAGCTGGTCGGGTGCGAAGATCTGGACCATGGTCGGTCGGCGGGGTGGGAGGTTCAGCCGCGGGCGGCGGCGGTGAAGCGCCAGGTCCCGGAGGGGACGGCGACGCGCACGCCGTCCGCTCCGCTCTCCAGGACGCGCAGGCCGGCGGCGTCGAGCGGCCGGCCGGACTCGCGCAGGCTGGCCGGGTCGGCGGTGGGCACGAGGACCTCGGCGGTGGTGTTGGCTGGGATCTCGACCTCGAGGTGGAAGGCGCCGTCGGCCAGGCGCCAGCTCGTGGCGATGCGGCCGCGCACCGACTCGTAGCCGGTGTCGGCCCAGCTCACGCCGCCGCCGGGCCGCGGCGCGATCTCGACCCGGGCGTAGCCGGGGGCCAGCGGCCGGATGCCGCCGATGTTCTCGACCATCCACTGGTAGACGGCGCCGAAGGAGTAGTGGGCGAAGGAGTTCATGCCCGGGTCCTGGAAGCCGCGCTCCGGCGTCCAGCCGTCCCAGCGCTCCCAGATGCTGGTGGCGCCGTGGCGGATCGAGAAGCCCCACGACGGGAAGCTGTCGTTCATCATCAGCCGCCAGGCGACGTCCTCGCGGCCGATCTTCGACAGCACCAGCATCAGCTCCTTGGTGCCGAGGAAGCCAGTCGACAAGTGCCAGCGGCGGTCCTCGATGCGCCGCACCAGGTGGGCGGCGGCCTGCTCAACCTGGGCGCCGTCGAGCAGGTCGTAGGCCAGCGGCAGGACGTAGGCGCACTGGGTGTCGCCGCGCACGCGGCCCTCGGCGTCGACGAATTGTTCCTGGAAGGCCAGGCGGAGCCGGCCGTGGAGCTCCCACAGGCGCGCGGCGTCCTCGGCTTCGCCCAGGACCTCGGCGGCGCGCGCGGTCAACTCGACCGAGCGGGCGTAGTAGGCGACGTAGATCACCTCGTGCGGGGTCGGCGCGTCGATCGCCACCCAGTCGCCGAAGCAGTGGAACTGGGCCGGCGGCAGCAGCTCGTCGGTGCTGCGGGCGCGGCAGAATTCGACGTAGCGCAGCATGGTGGGGTACTGGCGCCGCAGCAGCGCGAGGTCGCCGTAGCGCTGGTAGATCTCCCACGGCACGATCGTGCCGGCGTCGGACCAGCCTGGGCCGCCGTCGCTGCCGGAGACGATCAGCGGCGCCACCGTGGGGAGCTGGCCGTCGGCCCGCTGGGCGTCGCTGAGGTCCTGGAGCCACTTGCGGAAGAAGGGCTGGACGTCGCACCACAGCGTGGCGGTGGCGACGTAGGCCTGGGCGTCGCCGGTCCAGCCGAGCCGCCCGTCGCGCTGCGGGCAGGCGGGCGGCACGGCGAAGGAGCTGGCGGGCCGGGGCCACAGCACGGTCGAGGCGCGCTGGGTCAGC
>JACNJP010000171.1 GCA_014382465.1 Planctomycetota bacterium | reverse complement strand
CCGGAGGCGCTGGTCCTGCTCAAGGCGAAAGCCTGGCTGGATCTCACCGCCCGCAGGGAGGGTGGGGCGAAGGTCCACGAGAACGACATCCGCAAGCATCGGAACGATGCGTTCCGGCTGTCGGTCCTGCTCGCGCCGGCGGAGGGCATGGAGCTGCCGGCGCCGGTGCTCCAGGACCTCCGGTCGTTCCTGGAAGCGCTCCCGGCTCTCTCCAAGGACTGGCAAGCAATCCGAGCGGCTGCCGGTTTTGGCGAGCGGATGCCGGCCCCCGCAGAGCTTCTCCAGGTCCTGCGCGGCTTCTCCCGCCCGCCCGCCTAGCCCTTGTGGCTGCCGTCGCAGAACGGAGGGCCGCCGGTCTTGCCGCAGGCGCACCAGGCAACCTTCTTCTCCTCGGTGAGCTCGACCTTCACCGGCACGAACTCGCTGCCGCGGTGGGTGCCGTCGCAGTGGGGCAGATTGGCGGACTTCCCGCAGGCGCACCAGGCGTAGCGGCCCGGCGGGCAGGTTTCGACGACGGGGCCGTCGGGACGGGGCGTGGCGGAATCGGTCATGGCCGGGCAGTCTACTGCGCGGCGGAGTAGAATCCCGCGATGCGGAAGCGCTTCGCCAGCCTCGTCTTCGGAATCCTCCTGGCCTCCTGCGGCAAGGACGAGCCGGCCCCCGGCGGCCCCGGATCAGCCGCCGCCGACGGCGGGCCGCTGTCGGTCATCCTGGTCAGCCTGGACCCCTGCCGGTCGGACCGCCTGACCCCCTACGGCGCCCCGGAGCAGAACAGCCCCTTCCTCGAGGTCCTGGCGCGGGAGTCGATCACCTTCACCAACTGCATCACCCAGAGCAGCAACACCGGGCCGGCGCACCGCAGCCTGTTCACCGGCCAGTACGTCCACCGGCACCAGCACCAGCCGGGGCAGTACATGCGCTCGCCGTACTCGTGGGCCGGGCTGATGGCCGCCGCCGGCTACGAGACCGCGGCCTTCACCGGCGGCGGCTTCCTCGGCGAGGGCCTGGGCTTCGAGGACGGCTTCCAGACCTACGTCAGCAAGGACGACAACCGCAATAAGGCCTACCGGCGCGGCTTCGCCACGATCCTGCCCCAGGCCGACCGCTGGCGCGCCGGGCGCGACGCGAACAAGCCGTTCTTCTTGTTCATGCACACCTACGACATCCACTGCCCTTACGACCTGCCGGAGGCGCTCCAAGAGCGCTTCGGCGCCGGATACGACGGCGATCTCGATGTCAGCGCCCTGTGCGGCCGCGAGGAGTTCGACCGCTACATGCAGGAGACCCGGCCGGCCCTGTCCGAGGAGGCCTTCCGCAAGGACATGGACTACCTCCTGGAGATGTACGACGGCGGCATCGCCATGACCGACAGCCAGCTCGGCGCCTTCATGAGCCAGCTCAAGGCCGACGGCACCCTCGACCGCAGCGTCCTGATCGTGACCAGCGACCACGGCGAGAGCCTCGGCCGGCGGCGCCCGTATCTCGGCCATAACCACTTGTGGGAAGAGCAGTTGAAAGTGCCGCTCGTGATCCGGCTGCCGCACGGCGAGCGCGGCGGCGTGGTCAGCCAGGAGCCGGTCATGCTGATCGACCTGCTGCCGACGGCGCTCGACTACGCCGGCATCGAGCTCCCCGCCGGGGTCCAGGGGGAGAGCCTGAGACCCCTCATCGAGGGCTCCAAGAGCTACCGCGGCGAGCGCCTGCGCATCTCCCAGTACAACGAGCGCCTCAGCTTCCGCTACGACGACCAGTGGAAGGTCCACGTCCGCCAGGGCGAGGACGGCCAGAGCAACGTCAAGCTGTTCGACCTGGTCAACGACCCGCCCGAGCTGTTCAGCCTGTTCGCCGACCCCAGCCGGGCCGCCGAGGCCCAGGCCAAGCTGGACGAGCTGGTGCCGCGCTTCCAGCAGTGGATGAACGCGCAGAAAGACCTGGACGCCCTCTACGCCGGCCAGATCATCCTCGACGCGGTCTCCGAGGAGGTCGCCGCCGACCTCCAGGCCCTGGGCTACATCGAAGCCGACGACGAGTAGGGCCCCCGGCGGGGCGGTTCTCCACAGGGTTCTCCACAATGGGGGATTCGGTCGACGGTTACGAAGTCCGAAAGCCGCGCCAGGAGCCGTTTCCACAGCTTCCCAACAATGGATATGGAAATTCGGACCCCCTTAAGTGGTCTCAAATCATAGGCTAAGGGCGGCCAACCCAGGAATTCCACAATGTTGTCCACATGCCGGGCCGGTCCCGCCAATCCCTGAAAAGGGGGTGTTCCGGGCCGGTCCGCCGGGGCGTTCCCCCGGCTTCTCCACAGGGGCCCGCCGGGACCCCCGGAGGGCAAAAAAGCGGCCGACTGCGCTCCCCCCAAAAGTCGCACAGTCGGCCTACCGATCAGCAAGGGAGGTCGGCGCCCCTCCCCGGGACGCCTTCCCGCATCCGCCCGGTCGGCAACAGGCGGACACTGCATGGGTTAACGGAGAGACTTACGCCGGAAACGGGGCTGGGTTTCGGCATTCCTGGGGAAGATCGGTTGCCGTTTCGGATGGAATCCGGTCCGGTTTGGAGCCGAATTTCTGGCGGATTTCCCGCCCCCGGACCCGGCGGCGATTGGAAAGTGGAAGGAGGCCGCCCGTCGCAGGGCGGTCGACCTCCCTTCGGGGAAACGGCGTCTACTTATCTTCCCTGGCACTTTCCCCCCATGGACCGAAGCCAACACATCCGGATCGCTCCCGCGACCACCCCCACCTTGGTCAAGGAGTGGTTGCTGACGAAGCGGGTCTTCCAGGCCTTCCTCACCCTCCCCGCCGAGGAGCGGTTTCAGCACCTCGGAAAGCTCTTCGAGCGCCTCGCGCCCTGGATCGAGCGCGGGATCCGGGTCGCGGTGATCCGGCACTTCCTGGTCCTGCCGCAGGAGATGCTGCTCGCCAGAATCTTCGCCAAGGCCGCGAAGCGAGAGGCCCTGCACGATTCCCACCAGGCCTTCGGATTGTGGATCGAATCGCAGATCCTCCGCGACCTCGCCGACCCCGTCGACCAGCTCGGGGTGGTCAATGGGGCTTCGGGGGAACCGACCGCCGAGCTCCAGCGCCGGTTCAACGGACTCCCGATGGCCGACCGCGCCCTGCTCTACCTCTACCTGGTGGAGAAGCGCAGCCAGCCGCAGGTTGCCCGAGCGACCGGCATCCCTCGACCCGAGATCGACGCCACCCTCCAGAGTGCATGGAGGCAACTCACTCGCGGGCTGGATGAGCTCAAGCTCCCGCGCGGTTGGCGGAAGCCGGACTTCTTCTCCCGGACCCCTGGGACGGAGGGCGTTTCGGCCGCGGAGGAGGGCGCTTGAGCCAGAGCGCGATCCTTCGGGCCGCCGGAGCCTACGCCGACGAGGTCGCCCGGCACCTCGGGCTGCTGACACTGAAGGCTTCCGTGCTCGCCGGTCTGCGGATCCAGGACGGGAACAAGTATGCCCCGGACGAACGCTTGATCCCGAAGGACCCGGGCAGGCTCCTCGACCAGCTCCGCGACGCCTGGCTCGAGTACGACAGCCTCGGCAAGGACCTGGGCGCCTACCTCGAAGACCGGGACCAGATCGCCATCAACCTCAGCCAGATGGCCCAAACCCACTCCTGGACCAACGCCCTCCCCCTCGCCGCAGTCGCCGCCGAGCTCCGTCGGTGGGACCCCCTGGCGCAGGTTACTTTGGCGGCGAATTTTTTGCGGGTTAACTCCCTCCAGAAAGCTGGGTTCACCGTTGCATCGGTTCAGCGCCGAGGTGATCTACCCGCTTCGATTCAATCAAGGCTCTACCGCAATATGGCCTGCATTGTTGAACTGAAGGGGGATCCGGAGCTAGCCACTCATCTTGCCGTGAGAGCGGCGAACTCAGATCCGACCAACGCTCTCTCAAGAGAGGATTCCTTGGCGTACGGACTCCACTACTTCCGATAGATGTGGCCATGATGAGACCGACTCCGGCAGCACACGCAACGGCAGAAAGGATCGATTCTCAACTTCGAGAACGAGGAATCCAATCCCGCCGAAGGTTCATTTCCGGACTCGCCTTGTTATTATTACTCACGCAACCTTTGCAAGCCTTTTCGCCAATCTCTTCTGTGGCCAGTTGGGACGTATCCTCAGGAGGAAAACCCGGAGCTGAAACCAAACCAGCGATCGGCCACATTGGTCATCCTGCGAAGAGGCGGTGAGGAATGAAGGTCAGGGATCTAAAATGGGTTTGGGTCTTCGCCAGCTTGGTTGGAGGGCTTGCGGTCCTGGGCGTGTTTTTCAGGGACAACCGGGAGATGTCCCTCGAGCTGGACGGAAGCCCCACCCACACCCCCGCGGGAGCACAATCTGGAAATCCCACGGTGCTCGAGAGAGCCGGCGACAGTAGCGGATCGATTGCTTCCATATCCAGAACAGCCGAGGCAGAAGGCTCTCAGTTGATCGGAGGCGAATCGGAAAAGAGAGAGTTGCCTGATGCTGGTTGGGTTATCCGGTTCGCTGGAGAGAGCTCG
>JACNJP010000463.1 GCA_014382465.1 Planctomycetota bacterium | reverse complement strand
GGCCGCCGCCTCGACCAGGCGGCCGAGGTCGTCGCCGAAGATCTTGACCCCGAGGTCGGGGCGGATCCCCGCCACCATCTCGTTGATGCGCATCTCGATCGGCTGGGTGAAGATCATCCGCATCCCCGGCAGGCCGGCGAGGTCCGAGCGCAGCTCCTCGACGAGCTCGGCCTGGTTGGTGGCCCGGGTCCATTCGCCGCGGGGGCGCAGCGTCAGGAAGACGTCGCTGAGCTCGACGCCCATCGGATCGGTCGCGACCTCGGCGGTGCCGGTGCGGACCCAGACATCCTCGACCTCGTCGGGGAAGGCGTCGAGGATGGCGCGCTCCATCCGGCCGCCGTAACGCACCGACTCCTCCAGCGAGACGCCGGTCAGCCGCACCGTGTTGATGACCACGCTGCCCTCCGACAGCCGCGGGATGAACTCCGAGCCGAGGCCGGAGCCGAGGTAGACGCCGCCCGCCAGCAGCAGGATCGCCACCGCCAGGAAGGCGTGGCGGGCGCGGATCGCCAGCCGCAGCAGCGGCCGGTAGAGCCGCGACGCCGCCCGCACCAGCAGCGGCTCGCGCGGCGCCAGGCGGCGCGGCAGGAACAGGCTCGCCAGCACCGGCATCAGGGTCACCGACAGCAGCAGAGAGCCGAGCAGGGCGAACACCACCGTCAGCGCCATCGGCCGGAACAGCTGCCCCTCGATGCCCTCGAGGGTCAGGATCGGCAGGTAGACGATCATGATGATGAGCTCGCCGAACAGGGTCGGCCGCCGCACCTCGATGGCGGCTTCGGCCACGACCTCGCGGCGCGACTTCCCCGGTCCGGCGGCGGCCAGCTTGCGCACCGCGTTCTCGACCACGATCACCGAGCTGTCGACGATCAGGCCGAAGTCGATCGCGCCGAGGCTCATGAGGCTGGCGGCGATGCCGAAGCGCAGCATGCCGGAGAAGGCGAACAGCATCGACAGCGGGATCGCCGCGGCCACGATCAGGCCGGCGCGCAGGCTGCCGAGGAAGGCGAACAGCACCGCCACCACCAGCAGCGCGCCCTCGTAGAGGTTGAGCTCGACCGTGCGCAGCACCTCGTCGACCAGGTCGGTGCGGTCGTAGACGGTGCGGAGCTCCACCCCCGCCGGCAGCGTGAGCGCGATCTCCTCGAGCCGCTCGCGCAGCCGCCCCGACATCTCGCGGCTGTTCTCGCCCTGCAGCATGAAGGCCAGCCCGAGCACGACCTCGCCCTGGCCGCCGGCAGTGGCGGCGCCGCGGCGGATCTCGTGCCCGAAGCGCACCTCGGCGAGGTCGCGCACCCGCACCGGCGCGCCGTCGTGGGCGGCGACGACGATGCCCGCGATCTCCTCCAGGCTGCGGGTCATGCCGACGCCGCGCACCAGCCGCAGCTCACCGCCGGCGGACATCACGCCGCCGCCGACGTTGAGGTTGTTGTCGCGCAGCGCCGCGGCCAGGGCGTCCAGGGTCAGGCCGAATTTGATCAGCCGCGCCGGGTCGACGACGACGTGGTACTGCTTCTTCTCGCCGCCCCAGGTGTTGACCTCGGCCACGCCGGGCACGGACCGCAGGCGCGGCTTCACCTCCCAGTCGTGGAGGGTCGTGAGCTCCTCCAGGCTGTGGCCCTCGCCGCGCAGGATGTAGTGGAAGATCTCTCCCAGGCCGGTCGCGACCGGTCCCATCTCCGGCCGCGGCAGGCCGGCGGGGAGGTCGAGCGTGGCGAGCCGCTCGCCGACCCGCTGGCGGGCGAAGTAGACGTCGGTGCCGTCCTCGAACTGCGCCGTCACCTGCGACAGCCCGAACTTGGAGACCGAGCGCACCTCGGTCAAGCCGGAGATACCAGAGATCACCTGCTCGACCGGGAAGGTGATCTGCTGCTCGAGCTCGCGCGGCGACAGGGCCGGCGCGACGGTGTTGACCTGGACCTGGACCGGGGTCGTGTCCGGGAAGGCGTCGACCGGCAGCCGCAGCAGCGACAGCACGCCGACGCCGGCGAGCGCCGCGAAGAGCAGCAGGACCAGCGCCCGGTGCTCGAGGGACCAACGAATGAGGCGGTTCAACATGACGCGATGCTCGGGACCAGGGCTACCGCTTAGGGGCTTCGACCTCGCAGCACCCGGCGCCGATGCTGCCCTTGAGAATCTCGGTCTTGAGGAGGAAGGCGCCGGTGGTCACGACCTCCTCGCCGGCGCGCAATCCCTCCTCGATCACGTATTGCTCGCCGACGGCGTAGCCGATCCGCACCGGCCGCGGCCGGAAGCTGGCCGGACCTTCGGGCACGAAGACGATGTTGCAGCACCCCTCCCACTGCACCGACTCCCTCGCCACCAGCAGCCGCGGCTCCTGGCCCCCGACCTGGATGCGGGCGCGGCCGTACATCCCGGCCCGCAGGCGGCCGCCGGGGTTCTCGATCACGGCGCGGGCCGGCAGGGTGCGGCTTCGCGGATCCAGCCCCGCGCCGACCCAGTCCAGCTCGCCGGTCCAGCGCTCGCCCGGCAGAGCGTCCACCTCGAGGGTCAGCGGCCAGCCGATGGCGACGCGACCCGCGTCTTCCTCCCGCAGGTCGATCCTCAGCCACATCCGGCCGAGGTCGGCGAGCTCGAACACCGGCTCGCCGACGGCCACCGCCGCGCCGGGCCCCCCCGGGCGCCGGAGGATGGTGCCGGCGAAGGGCGCCCGCAGGGCGATCCGCGGGACGCGGTCCGCCTCCTCCCCCGCTTGGTCGAGCGCCTCGTCCGTGAACCCGAGGCTGCGCAGCCGCTGGCGCGCCTCTGCCGAGGCCAGCTCCGCCTTCGCCAGGCGGGTTTCCGCCTCCAGGGCCTGGCGCTCGGTTCCGGCGCCGGCCTCCAGCAAGCGCGCTTCCCGCTCGCGATCGCGGCGACCGAGCTCCACCAGCACCCGCTGCCGCTGCAGCGCAGCCTTCGCCTCGCCGACCTCGGCGGAGTCGACCACCATCAGCTCCTGCCCAGCGGTCACCACCTGCCCCTGGTCGACCAGGACCTCGGCCACGGTGCCCGGCGCGCGGGAGCTGAGCAGCACCTGGCGGTCGCCGTCGAAGGCGAGAACGGCGCTGCGGTCGAGTTCGAAGGACAGCCGGCGCTGTTCGACAACGCCCAGCTCGATCCCGGCGGCGCGCACGTCCTCCACGGAGCGCAGCTGCACCAGCTCGCCGGCGGTGCCGCAGGCCGGATCCGGCGCGCGCAGGGCTCGCGGCCCGTCGGCATCGGGGACCACCGTGGCCGCGGGCGCCGGGAGCGCGGAGCTCTCTTCGACCACCGGCGGTTCGGGCAAAACCGCCCCGCACAAGACGCATTGGGACTCGGGCAGGGAGTGGCCCTCGCACCAGTCTCCCTCGGCGCGGAAGCCGGCCTCCAGGCGCGGGTCGCAGCGCACGCACAAGGCCTCGGGGACGCCGTGGCCGTTGCAGAAGCCCAGGTCGATGAGCAGGCTCGGGAGGCACCACGGGCAATCCGCCTCGGGAAGCTGATGTTCGACGCAGAACTCGGCGGCCTCCCCCGGGGACGCGGGGGCGTCGAAGGGGTATTTCCAGACGGCGAAGGCGACGGCGCCGAAGACCAGCACCAGCGTGAGGACGAGCAGGATCGGGCGGGACTTCATCGTTCAACTCCGGGGAGAGACACCGCGGGAGCGGCGAGGGTCCAAAGGCGGACGAGGGCGA
Organism: Planctomycetota bacterium; assembly: GCA_014382465.1. Taxonomy (GTDB): domain Bacteria; phylum Planctomycetota; class UBA1135; order UBA1135; family UBA1135; genus J029. The sequence continues at coordinate 867 of JACNJP010000463.1, read as the reverse complement.
GTTCGGCGCGGCGGCGCGACTCGACCAGGCCGAGGCGCGCCCGCGTGAGGGCGCGCTGGGAATCGAGCAGCTCGAGCAGGGAGGACTCCCCCGCCTGGTAGCGAGCCGCGGTCTGCGCGGCGGACCGCTCCGCGGCGGGCACGAGGTTCCGCTGGTAGCGGCTAGCGGCGTCGCGGGATGCCTGGTAGTCAGCCGACTCCGTCGCCAGCTCGGCTCGCAGCCTCCCGCGGAGCTCGGCGGCCCGATGGCGCGAGTTCGCGACGAGGGCGCGGCGTTCGTGCAGGCGTCCCTGGTTCCGGTCCCAGGCCGGCAGCGGCACGCTGAAGCCGAGCTCCCAGATCGACTCGTCGGTCGCCCCCACCCTGCCATAGGCCAGGTGGACGCCGAGGTCGGGCCAGCGCTCGGCCCCGGCGAGCTCCAGGCGGAGGTCGGCGGCGCGCTGTCGCTCGCTCGCCGCCGCCAAGGCGGGGTGGGCGTCGAGCAGCGCGGCGTCCAGGAGAGTCCGGTTGAGCTCCGGCAGCTCGGCCAGGGGTCCGGTCCCGACGCGTCCGGGTTCGAGCTCCAGGTCGCCGAGGCGGGCTGACAGCCCCTGGACCAGCGGGTCGAGGCCAGCGCCCAGGGCGGCGCGTTGGAGCCGCAGCTCCTCCAGCTCGATGCCGGCGCGCAGCAGCTCGGATTCGGGGACCGCGCGGGCATCGAAGCGGTGCCGGGCCAGCTCCTCGATCGCCGTCGCGGCCGCGACGGCCTCGTCGAGCTCGGCCACCGCCCGGCGCCGGTACCGGATCTCGAACCAAGCCTGGCAGATCCGGCCCCGCAGCTCGCGGCGTCCACCCTCCACGACCCAGTTCTCGCCGCGCTCCTCGGCCC
>JACNJP010000540.1 GCA_014382465.1 Planctomycetota bacterium | reverse complement strand
CAGCCGCCAGTGGACCTGGAGCAGGTTCTGGCGGTGGACCGAGACCGGCATCGCCTGCAGGGCCTCGTCGAAGCGCAGCCAGGTGTAGCCGGCGAAGTAGCCGCCGTCGCGCACCGGGCACAGCGGGTCGCGCACCTGGAAGCCGAAGGGCCAGCCCACCAGCCGCAGGTCGCCGAGGTCGCGCACCGGGGCCGGACCGAGGCTGACGAGGTCGAAAGGCCGGTCGATCCCGGTCTCGGCCCGGACCCCGCGCAGCGCCGCTTCGACCAGCTCCTCGTCGAGGCCCACCGGGTGGACCACCGGCCGCCAGACGGCGTCCTGGCGCGGCGGGGGCTGGAGCAGCAGGTACTCCAGCCCGGCGTCGGCCACCCGGAACACGAAGACGTTGACCTCGTGCCGCAGCCCGAGGTCGCCGAAATCGGCCGGAATGAAGATCTTTTTCATCGGAGGGGTAAGCCGCGGTCCTTTCTTCATCGGCCGGCGGCCCTCCCGGACTCAAGCCGTAGAATCCGGGCCGATGGAGTCCCTGGACGCCCTGTGGAAGCGGCTGATGGCCCGCACCGACTACGAGAGCTGCGCGCGGCCGCGGGCCGCCCGCTTCGAGCTCGGGGCGGTGCGGGGCCTGGTGGAGCGGCTCGGCTCGCCCCAGGCTGGCGTCCGGGCGATCCACCTGGCCGGCTCGAAGGGCAAGGGCTCGGTGGCTCATTTCCTCGAGCGCGGGCTGCGCGCCGCCGGCCTGCGCACCGGCCTCTACCTGTCGCCGCACCTGAGCGACTGGCGCGAGCGCATCCAGGTCGGCGGCCGGCCGGCGGCGGACGAAGATCTGCGCCGGGCCATCGCCGAGGTGCTGGCCGCCTCGAGCGGCGAGGAGACCTTCTTCGACCTGATCACGGCCGCCGCCTTCCAGGTGTTCCGCGCCCGGGGCTGCGACTGGTGGGTGATCGAGACCGGCCTCGGCGGCCGCTACGACAGCACCAACGTCCTCCAGCCGCAGGCGGCCGTGATCACCTCGATCGAGCGCGAGCACACCGAGGTGCTCGGCGACCACCTGGGCGCGATCGCCGCCGAGAAGGCCGGCATCTTCAAGCCCGGCGCCCGCTGCTGGAGCGGCCTGCCGAGCGGGCACGCGGCCGAGGCGGTGCTGGCGGACGCCGCCGCCCGCGTCGGCGAAGCGCTGCAGCGGCTGCCTGACCCGGTCTCCTGCCGCCACGACCTGCCCTTCCCGCAGCTCCACATGCGGCGCAACTTCGCCCTGGCGCGCGCGGTCCTGACCGACCTCGCGGCCCGCGATCCGCGGCTGGGCCGGGCGGCCGCGGAGCTCGACCGCCTGCCGCCGCTGGACCTGGTGCTGCCGGGCCGCTGGGAGCGCCGAGCGCTGGCCGACGGCCGCACCGCGGTCCTCGACGTGGCCCACACCCTCGACTCGCTGCGCTCGGTGCTCGACTGCTTCCGCGCCGAGTTCGCCGGCTGGCGCCGCGGCGTGGTCCTGGCCCTGCGAGACGACAAGGACGCCGCCGGGCTCGCCGCCGCCCTCGGGCCGCCGCCGGCCGGCGAGTCCTGGTTCACCGCGCCCGCCGGCGACCATCCGCGATCGGCCGACGCAGCAGCGCTCGCGCGCGTCTTCGGCGCCACCGCCCTGCCGGCGCCGGTCTTCCCCGCCGGTCCCGAGGTCCTCCTCGTGACCGGCTCCACCTACCTGGTCGGGGCGCTGCGCCCGCGGACCTCGCCGATCCGCTGATGTCCGAACTCTACGACGACCCCGACGCCCGCTACACCTACCGCAGCCCCCTGGTCGACCGCCTGCGGGAGGCCGGCGAGCTCCAGGCCGGCCGGCTGCGGCTGCTGCTGCCGCCGAGCTTCGGCTTCTGCTGGGGCGTCGACCGGGCGCTGGCGATGGTCCGCGACGCCCGCGCCGAGCTCGGCGACCGGCCGATGTGGCTGATCAACTCGATCATCCACAACCCGCGCGTGAACGACGACATGCGCCGCATGGGCATCGGCTTCCTCAAGGGACCGCTGGCCGAGCCCGGCGCGATCGGCCGGCTCGGCCCCGAGGACGTCGTCGTCGTGCCGGCCTTCTCCGCCGAGGTCGAGGAGATGCAGCTGCTCGAGCAGCGCGGGGTGGAGATCGTCGACACCACCTGTCCGTGGGTGATCAAGCCGCACAAGCGGGCCCTGAAGTACCTGCGGGAGGGCTTCACCACCGTGGTCCACGGCACCGTCGGCCACGACGAGACCCGCGCCACCTGCTCGCTGGTGCGGCACCACGGCGGCCAGTACGTGGTGGTCCACAACATGGAGGAGGCCGGGATCCTCGCCGACTACCTGGAAGGGCGGATCGACGACGCCACGCTCGCCGCCGGCTTGCACCCGCGGGCGGTCGAGCCCGGCTTCGACCCCGCCGGCGACCTGCGCCGCATCGGCGTCATCAACCAGACGACGATGCTGGCGAGCGAGTCGCGGGCGATCTCCGAGCGGCTGCGCCAGGCGCTGCTGGCGCGCGACGGCGAGGACGGGCTGGCCGAGAGCTTCCGCGACTTCGACACCATCTGCGCCGCCACGCAGGACAACCAGGACGCCGCCCACCTGGTCGCCGGGAAGGGCCCGGACCTGTTCCTGGTCGTCGGCGGCTACGACAGCTCGAACACCCGCAACCTGGCCCGGGTGGGGGACGGCCACCAGGTGCCGGCCTACCACATCGAGAGCCCCGAGGACCTCGACGCCGACCGCCTGCGCCACCGCGACCGGGACTCCGGGGAGATCGCCGAGGCGCGCGGCTGGCTGCCGTCGGCGGGCCCGGTGGCGGTGGCCTTCACCGCCGGGGCGAGCACGCCGGACGCGATCCTCGGCAAGGTCGTGGAGCGGGTCGTGGAGCTGGCGGGGGAGTCGCTGCCGGCGTCCGACACCAGCGTCGCCGACGGAGCCTGAGCCCCGGTCAGCGCCGCGGCGCCTTCGGCTTGCTGCCGCGGGCGTCGCGGCCGCCGTCGGCCTCCTCCTCGACCGGGGCGGTGCCGCCGTAGACGGTCTCGAGCTCCTCGAGGAGCTCGAGGTAGGAGCGGTAGCGGCTCTCGGGGAGGGTCTGCAGCTCGAGCGCCGCGGGCACCGAGCAGCCTGGCTCGCCGCGGTGCAGGCAGCCGGGGAAGTGGCAGGCGCCGCCGCGCTCGCGCAGCTCGGGGAAGTGCAGCCGCAGCTCGTGCGGCGGGATGCCGAAGGGCCGGAACACCCGCACCCCGGGGGTGTCGATCACCGCGCCGCCCATCGCCAACGGGTAGAGCCGCGCGAAGGTCGTGGTGTGGCGGCCTGACTTGAGCGACTTCGAGACCTCGCGCGTGCGCAGGCCGAGCCCCGGTTCGATGCAGTTGAGCAGCGAGGACTTGCCGACCCCCGACAGGCCGTAGAGGACGCTGGTGCGGTCCCGCAGCAGTGCGCCGAGCTCGTCGATGCCCTGCTCCTCCTCGGCGGAGGTCGGCAGCACGGCGTATCCGGCGCCGTGGTAGGTGGCGACGACGCGCTCCATCTTGCGGCGCTCGGCCTGGTCGGTCTTGTTCAGCACCAGCGTCGTCGGGATGCCGCCGAAGCTCGTGGCGGCCAGGATCCGGTCGGTGAGGACGCTCGAGAACGGCGGCGTGCCGAAGCAGGACACCAGCACCACCTGGTCGACGTTGGCGGCCAGGAGCTGGCGCCTGGGCTCCTCGCCTGCCGCGCGCCGGCAGAAGCAGTTGGCGCGCGGCAGGATCTCGTCGATCGCCAGCTCGCCGGTGTGCTCGTCGGTGCTCAGCAGCACGCGGTCGCCGACCGCCACCGGCAGCTTGTCCTCGCCGCGCTCCTCGAACAGCCGCCCGCGCAGCACCGCCGCCTGGGGCGGGCTGGCGGGTCCGTCGAGGCAGACCTCGCACTGGCGCGCGTCGACGCGCACGACCAGGGCGGTTCGGGGGGGCTCCGGCGGCATCCGGGCACAGTGTAGAGGGGATCCGGCGGCGCCTAGAATGCGCCGGTGTCCGATTCCGAACCCGTCCGCTCGGCCAGCAACGCTCGGCTCAAGGCGGCGCGCGCGGTCCGGGCCGGCAAGGACCGCGAGCACCTGCTGCTGGAGGGCGCCCACCTGCTGGAGGAAGCCCTCGAGGCCGGCGCTGAACTCCGCTGGGTGCTACACGACCAGCGTCCGCCGCCGGAGCTGCTGCGGAGGGCGGCGGCGGCCGGCGCCGAGGTCCTCGCCTGCGAGCCCGGCCTGCTGGATGAATTGGCCGACCTCGACAGCCCGCGCGGGCTGCTGGCGCTGGCGCGGCGTCCGTCGGCCACGGCCGCCGAGGTGCTATCGCGCGGCGGCCTGGTGCTGGTCTCGGCCGGGGTCCAGGAGCCGGGCAACGTCGGCGCGCTGGTGCGGGTGGCGGCCGGGCTGGGCGCGTCCGGCTTCGTCGCCTTGAAGGGTTCGGCCTCGCCGTGGAGCCCGCGGGCGCTGCGCGGGGCCAGCGGCACGACCTTCCGCCTGCCGGTGGCGGAGCGGGTCGAGGCGGCCGAGCTACTGGCTGCCGTTGCCGCCGCCGGGGTGGAGCTGTGGGGGGCGGAGGCCTCCGGGGCGGCGGT
>JACNJP010000538.1 GCA_014382465.1 Planctomycetota bacterium | reverse complement strand
CCGCAGGCCGGCGACCGGCAGCAGCCGCTCGCGCTGCTCCTGGTTGGCGCAGTCGGCCGCCAGGCGCTCCGTCGCCCGCGCCACGCGCGCCGCCACCACCGGGTCGGCGCTCAGGTCGAGCCCCTCGATCAAGGGAAGGGCCTGGGCCAGCCGGACCGGATCCGCCTCCTCGGGCAGCGCCCGCAACAAGCCCTCCGGCGAGCCCAGCGCCAGCACGCCTTGCCCCGTGAAGCACAGCACCATGCCCGGCAGGGCTTGCAAGCTGCCCTGGGACAGCGTGTCCCAGGCGTAGGCGCTGCCGCGGACCATCGCCGTCGCCGGATCGACGACCACGATGCCGTCCCGGGTCGGGACCAGTAGCTCGCCGGCGCCGAGGGTGCCGGCGTGCTGGAGCTGCAGCGCCCCGAGGTCGCGGTCGGAGAGCCGGGCGGAGATCCGGTCCTGCCCCGGGCCGCCCTCGAGATCGAAGATCACCGCGTGCGAGCCGGTGAAGACCGCCTTGCGGCCGATCAGCCCGACCAGGTGCCGCAGCGCCACGCCTCCGGAGCGCCCGCCGGCGGCCGAGCGCAGCTCGCGCACCACGCTGCCGTCGGCGGCGCTCAGGGCCCAGGCCGAGTCGCCGTCGGTCGGGGTGCAGACGAAGCGCACGCCGTCGTAGGCCGGCGGGCCGTTGGGGAAGGTCTCCTGGCGGCGCGAGACCTCGCCGGTCTGCGGCGCGCTGACCGGGGTGCGGCGGTAGAGCCGGGTCCAGAGGGCCGCCCCGGTGGCGGCGTCCAGGGCGCAGATCGCGCCGATGTTGGTGCACATCAGGACCCGCTGGGCGTCGGCCACGGGCGGGCCGGCGGCGAGCTCGCGCAGGACGTTGCCGAACAGGTTGGTCTCGCGCCCGCCGGAGGCCAGGAAGGTCCGCCACAGCTCCTCCCCGGTGTGGAGGTCGAGCGCCACCAGCGACAGGTCGAGGGTGCCGGCGGCGTTGTAGAGCGGCAGGAAGACCCGGCCGGCGGCGGCCGCCGGCGGGGCCGCCACCAGCTCCTGCGGCTCCGCCCGCTGGCCCTCGAGCCAGGCCGGACGGTGGCGCCAGAGCAGCTCGCCGGTGGTCGCGTCGAAGGCGTAGAGGCGCCGCCCGGGCAGATAGCGGCGGACCACGATGCGGCGGTAGAAGCTGTCCGAGCGGCCGACGAAGACCGGCTCCTGGAGCGCCACCAGGAGCACGCCGTCCTCCAGCACCGGCGCCAGGATGGTCTTGGGGTCGAAGCCCTCGACGATCTTCTGCTTGCCGCTGGAGCGGTCCCGGTCGGGGTTGGTGAGCCGGTCCCAGGCCGGGTCGCCGTCGAAGCGCCAGGCCACCCGGCCGGTGCCGAGGTGGAGCGCGGTGATCTCCCGGCCGTCGGTCAGGTACAGCAGGCCGCCGCCGACCGCGGCGCGGTGGTTCTGGTAGTAGACCCCGCTCGGGAAGGGCGGGTCCTGGAAGCGGTAGCTCCAGCGCGGGCGGAGGTCGCGCGCCATCACCATCGGGAGCAGCGGGTCGCCTTCGCCGCTGTAGTCGGGCGCCTGCAACGGCGCCCGCGGCAGCGGCGCGGGCAGCTCCGGCAGCAGATCGGCCGGCAGCAGGTCGGCGAGCGGCCGCCCGCCGGCGGCGCGCCCGGGGCTGCCGCGGTCGAGCAGCAGCTCCACCAGGGCGGTGGACGCGTCACGCGCAGCCCGGGTGCCGGCGAAGCGCACCGTGATGCGTCGCAAGGCCCCGAGGTCGGGAGGCTGCAAGGCCTGCTGAAGGGCGGCGCGGGCGCGGGCGCCCACCAGCTGCTCGCGGTCGGCGGCGGCCTCCGCCGGCAGCGACTCGAGCAATTGGCGGGCCAGCGCGCCGGCGCCGACGAACAGCAGGTCGTCGGGGCTGGCCCGCACCAGGGCGGCCGGGTCGGCGTCCAGGACCTTCTGCAGTCCGGCGACGGCCGCCCGGAAGTCCCCGCTCTCGAGCTGGCGCCGGGCGTCCTCGAGCTGGGCCTTGAGCTCCCGCGACTCGAGGATGGTGACGCCTCCGGGGATCGAGGGCACCGCGGCCTCCGGCTCCTGGGCGGTTCGCGGCGCCAGCAGCAGGAGCAGCAGCAGCGGCGGCCAGCTCATGACAGGTTGCTCCTCTTGCGCAGCAGCCATTCGGCCGCCGCCAGCAGCAGGAACAGCGACATCGCGGTGGCGCCGTCGAGCGGCAGGTCGTGGGTGGCGAGGGTCCGGGTCAGCTTCTCGCGGCCGTCGAGCTGGTCGAGCAGCACGTCGGCGCGATCGATGTCGACCAGCCGGCCGCCGGTGAGCCGAGTCAGCCGGACCAAGGCGGCGCGGTCCTGGGCGGTGATCCGCATCTCGGCCGACGGCAGCAGCACGGTCAGCCTGGCGCTGGCGAGGACCTCGCCGTCGGCGCGGCCGTCGTCGGTCAGGACCAGGCCGAACTGGCCGGGCGAGGACGGCCGCAGGGCGCCGCGGTAGAGCCCCGGCGAGTCGGGCACCGGGGCCAGGCGCACGGCCGCGCCGCTGCGCTCGTCGTAGACGTCGACGCCGTCCTCGCGCAGCTCGGGCTGGTAGGACTCGTCCAGCAGCCGGGCCTCGACCGAGACGGTCTCGCCGAGGTCGATGCGGGTGCGGTCGAGGTCGAGGCGGACCCGGCCCTGATCGCCGCGCAGGCGGCCGGAGGCCAGGTGGCGCAGCACCGCGCGCCAGAAGCGCTGCGGCTGGCTCTCGCCGCCGGGGTCGCGCCAGCGCCAGGTCTCGTCGGTGCCGATCCAACCGACCCGGCCCTCGGGCACGTAGAGGCCGGCGGCGATCACCATCGGCCCGTGGCGGTTGCTGGCGGCGTCGTGGACCAGCCAGGCCTGGGCGCCCGGCTTGAGGCTCTCCACCGGCCGGTACCACAGCAGCGGCGTCGAGCCGGCCCAGGCCTCGGCGGTGCGGCGCGGCTCGGGCGCCAGCCGGACCACCGGATGGGGCAGCTCGAGGTCGGCCGGCCGCGGACGGAAGGCCTGGCCGTCGGCGGCCGGCTCGCGGCCGATGACCACCGGCAGCAGCGGCTCGAGCGGCGAGCCGAGGTAGGCCGACGGGTTGTGCCGCGGGCCGGCCAGCATCAGCAGCCCGCCGCCGCGGGCGACGAAGCTCGCCACGGCGTCGAGGAAGCGGGCGCCGTCGAGCGGCTCGCGGCCGATCTCCCCCGGATCGACGTCGCCGATGATGACGACGTCGAAGTCCTCGAGCAGCTCCTCGGCGGTCGTCGGCACCCGCTGCAGCCGCCGGGCGGGGTCGCTCGACTCCTGCAGGAAGTCGCGGCTGGCGTCGGCCAGCCACACCCGCACCTCGACGTCGCGGGTGCTCTCGTCGGGCCGCACCAGCCGGTTCTTGAGGAAGCGGTACTCGTAGCGCGACCGGCCGTCGACGTAGAGGACGCGGATCCGCACCTCCTTCACCTCGACCAGCAGGTCGAGCACGTTGTTGTCGCGCGCGTGCTCGCCCGGGAGCTCGTCGACCACCGCCCGGAGCGTGTGCAGCCCCGGCTCCCGGAGCACGGCGGAGAGCGAGAATTGGACCCCGGCCTCGCCCGCCAGCGGGACCCCGTCGAGCATCGCCAGGACCTCGCTGGACTCGTCCAGCAGGCGCACCCGCGCGGCCTCCGGCAGGCCCTCGCCGGTGGCCCGCAGCCGCAGCGAGAACAGCGCCTCGTCCCCGGCCAGCACGACGTCGGGGGCCTGGACCCGCTCCAGCGACAGGTCCGGCGCCGGCCGCGGATCGCCGAGGGCGACGGCGTGCACCCGCACCCCTTCGGCCGCCAGCCGGAGCGCCGCCTCCTCGACGCCGGCGCCCTGGTTGCTGCGGCCGTCGGTGAGCACGACGACGTCCGGCAGGCGCCGGCCGCGGTGCTCGGCCAGCAGCTCGAGCAGGGCGGCGCCGAGGGCGGTGCCCTGGCCCTCGGCCGACAGGTCGCTGCCGTCGGCGGCGGCCGGCGCCAGGCGCGAGGCGAAGCGCCAGACCCCGAGCTGGTAGCGTTCGGCGAGGGTCGTCGGCCAAGGGCTGGCGAGGAGTTCGCGCACCAGGGTGATGCGCTGCGGCTGCGGGTCGCTGCCGAGCCCGGCCCGCTGGAGTCGCTCCAGGGCGTCCGGGGCCAGGGCGTCGTGGCGCTGCAGCGAAGCGGAGTCGTCGACCAGCAGCGCCAGCGGCGCCGGCTCCTCGGCCACCGAGCTGCGGCGGAGGAAGGGCCCGGCCGCCAGGGCCACCGCCAGCGCCAGCAGCAAAGCGCGCAGGGTCGCCAGCAGCCGCCGCGGGCCGCGCTGCGGCCGGCGGTAGGCCCAGGCGGCCAGCAGGATCACCAGCGGCGCCAGGACCAGGCCGACGACCCAGGCCGGCGGGAGCTGCTCGAACAGCAGGCGGCCGCTCTCGGCTGCGGGCTCGATCATCCGCGCCTCCGGCCGAGGAAGGCCGCCAGCAAGGTCTCGCCGGCCAGGAACGAGGGCATCAGCAGGGACAGCAGGCCGGGGAGGTGGCGCGGCCCGGCGCCCCCGGCCGGAGCGGGCCCCGCACCCGCGGGCGGCCCCCCGCCCCGCACGGCCCCCC
>JACNJP010000353.1 GCA_014382465.1 Planctomycetota bacterium | reverse complement strand
GGCCCGGCGCCGCTGGAGGCCGATCAGGGCCCGGATGGCGCAGGCCCAGCGCTGGGACTCGGTCAGCCGCGGCGGGCGCCGGAAGATGTCCCGCCGGGGGTCCTCGACCTGGTCCAGCAGCCGGCGGCTCCGCACCACCACCGCCCGGACCCCGCGCCGCAGGCGCGAGCCGACGTGGGCGCGCAGGTCGAGGCCCTCGTCGAGGAGTTCGCGGGCCCAGGCCGCCTCCTGGACCAGGAAGGCGTCGACCGCCGGGCTGCGCAGCCCCTGCCGCAGCTCGGCCAGCTCGAGGCCGGCGCGCTCGAGGTCGGCGGCGGGGAAGCCGATCCTCCCGGCGGCCAGCTCGGCGGGCAGCCGCGCCAGCATCGAGGTCACCGCGATGCCCAGGCCGAGGCGCTCGGCCGGCGCCAGGGCCGCCGCCCCCTGGCGCTGGGCGACGGCCAGCAGGCACCGCGCCACCACCGACACCCGCGGGTGGAGGAAGCCCAGCAGCTCGCCGCGGGAGGCGGGCTGCTCGCGCAGCCGGTCGGGGAGCAGCCGGACCATCTCCCGCAGATCCCGGTGGGGGATCTCCCCGGCGGCGCAGCTCGCCCACAGCGCCAGCAGCAGCGGACCGTCCGGGCGGCCGCGGAGGGTTCGCTCGAGGGCGGCGGCGAAGGCCTCGCTGCCGTGGCGGGCGGGTCCCAGAGCCACTGCCAGGACCGGCTCCATGGCGTGGAGCATGCCGTGGGGCATCAGGACCGGGCCGGGGAAGAAGTCCCCGGCGAGCTGCCGGGCCAGTCGGCAGGCGTAGCGCTTGGCGTGTCCGTGATCCACCGCGGAGGGTCTCCGGTCGCGCCTAGACTACAGCCTCGCAAGGAGATGGAGTGGGCGGGCCGAGGGCTCGGCGAAATCCGCACGCGAATGATCGGAGAACTGCCGGGCTACCCAGCGCGGGGATCCGGACCTATCTATCCCTGTGACCACGCGGTGGATGGATTATCATCCCCCCTTCTTGAGGCCCCCCCTGCGTCCCGGAATCGCTCCGAGCCCGAGCTTCGATGAACCCTAGCGCTACCGCCGACCGTTCCCTCGAGCAACTGGAGGAAGTGGTCATCCGCTTCGCCGGCGACTCCGGGGACGGCATGCAGCTCACCGGCACCCAGTTCTCCAACACCTCCGCGGCGTTGGGGAACGACCTCGCCACCTTCCCCGACTACCCGGCCGAGATCCGCGCCCCTGTCGGGACCCTGTTCGGGGTCTCCGGCTTCCAGGTGCGCTTCTCCGCCCGCGACATCCACACCCCGGGCGACGCGCCGGACGTGCTGGTGGCGATGAACCCGGCGGCCTTGAAGGTCAACATCGCCGACCTGAAGAAGGGCGGCCTGCTGATCGTCAACACCGGGAATTTCGGCGCTAAGGACCTGGAGAAGGCCCACTACGACCACAACCCGCTCGACGACCCGAGCCTGGAAGAGGACTTCCAGGTGGTCAAGCTGGACCTGAACGAGGCCACCATCCAGGCCTGCGCCGAGTCCGGCCTGAGCAGCAAGGACGCCCTGCGCTCCAAGAACCTGCTGGCGCTGGGGCTGCTCTACTGGATCTACTCGCGCCCGCTCGACACCACCGAGCGCTGGCTGGAGAAGAAGTTCGGCAAGAAGCCCGAGGTGCTGGCGGCGAACCTGGCGGCCCTGCGGGCCGGCCACACCATCGCCGAGAACTCCGAGCTGTTCCGGACCCGCTACGAGGTGGCGCCGGCGCCGCTCCAGCCGGGCATCTACCGCAACGTCATGGGCAACGCCGCCACCGCAATGGGTTTGGTGGCGGCCTCCAAGCTCAGCGGCCTGCCGCTGTTCCTCGGCACCTACCCGATCACGCCGGCGTCGGACATCCTCCACGCCCTGGCGCGCTACAAGAACTTCGGCGTGGTCACCTTCCAGGCCGAGGACGAGATCGCCGGCATCAGCACCGCGATCGGCGCCTCCTTCACCGGCTCCCTGGCGGTGACCACCACCTCCGGCCCGGGCCTGGCGCTCAAGGCCGAGGCCATGGGCCTAGCGGTCATGACCGAGCTTCCGCTGGTGATCGTCAACGTCCAGCGCGGCGGCCCGTCGACCGGCCTCCCGACCAAGACCGAGCAGGCCGACCTGCTGATGGCCATCTGGGGCCGCCACGGCGAGTGCCCGATGCCGGTCCTCGCCGCCAACTCGCCCGCGGACTGCTTCTGGGCCGCCCTGGAAGCGGCCAAGATGGCCCTCAGGTACATGACCCCGGTGCTGCTGCTCACCGACGGCTACCTCGGCAACGGCGCCGAGCCCTTCCGCATCCCCGAGGAGTCCGAGCTCGAGCCCTTCCCGGTCACCCACTACACCGACGCCGAGCGCTTCCAGCCCTACTCGCGGGACCCCGAGACGCTGGCGCGGCCGTGGGCGATCCCGGGCACCCCGGGGCTCCAGCACCGCATCGGCGGCCTGGAAAAGGCCGACATCACCGGGCACGTCTGCCACGACCCGGACAACCACGAGCTCATGGTCGGCCTGCGCGAGCAGAAGGTCATGGGCATCGCCAAGAGCTACGCCCCGCTCGAGGTGTTCGGCGAGAGCTCCGGCGACCTGCTGGTGCTCGGCTGGGGCTCGACCTTCGGCTCGATCCGCGGCGCCGTGGTGCGCTCGCAGAAGGCCGGCAAGAAGGTCTCGCAGCTCCACCTGCGCAACATGTGGCCGCTGCCGCTCGACCTCGGCGACATCCTCGGCCGCTTCGACCAGATCCTGATCCCCGAGATGAACCGCGGCCAGCTGGCGCGCGTCATCCGCGGCGAGTACCTGCGCGAGGTCGTCACTCTCTCCAAGGTGCAGGGCCGCCCCTTCACCACCGCCGAAACCCTGGCCAAGATCGACGAGCTGCTCGGCTGAGCGGAACGAAGCATGACGACCACCGACACCCTCAGCTACCAGAAGAAGGACTTCGTCACCAGCCAGGAAGTGCGCTGGTGCCCGGGATGCGGCGACTACGCCATCCTGACCGGGGTCCAGCAGGTCTTCGCCACCCTCGGCGTGGCCAAGGAGAACTTCGTCTTCGTGTCGGGCATCGGCTGTTCCAGCCGCTTCCCGTACTACGTCGACACCTACGGCTTCCACGGCATCCACGGCCGCGCCGCGGCGATCGCCACCGGCGTCAAGTGCGCCAACCCTGAGCTCGACGTGTGGGTCGCCACCGGCGACGGCGACGCGCTCTCGATCGGCGGCAACCACATGATCCACGCCGCGCGGCGCAACGTGGACATGACCGTGCTGCTGTTCAACAACCGCATCTACGGGCTGACCAAGGGCCAGTACTCGCCGACCTCGGAGCGGTCGAAGAAGACCATCTCGACGCCCTTCGGCTCGCTGGACACGCCCTTCAACCCGGTCAACCTGATGCTCGGCGCCGGCGCCACCTTCGTGGCCCGGACGGTCGACACCCAGCTCAAGCACCTCAAGGGGGTGCTGGAGGCCGCCCACGCCCACCGCGGCTTCTCCTTGGTCGAGATCCTGCAGAACTGCGTGATCTTCAACCACGGCGCCTTCGAGCACATCGCCGCCAAGCAGATCCGCGACGACCGCCAGGTCGACCTGATCCCGGGCAAGCCGATGATCTTCGGCAAGGACCTGGACAAGGGCCTCAAGCTCCAGCCGACCAGCATCGAGATCGTCTCTCCCGAGGAGGCCACGGTCTGGAACCCGGCGGGCGCCACCGGCGCCAACGCCTACCGCATGTCCATGGGGGACGAGCGGGGGCTGCTGCCGGTCCCGATCGGCATCCTCCGCAGCGTCGCGCGGCCGGTCATCGACCGCGACATCCACGAACAGATCGCCGGGGCCCGCGAGCGGCTGGGCGATGGCAGCCTGACCGACATGTTCCAAGCCGGCGACACCTGGAAGGTCGGCTGATCCCCCGCCAGCCGTCGCTGGCCCCCGGAGGGTCCTCGTGTACTTCGACTTCGCCAACGTCCTGGTCTTCCTGCTCGCAGGATCGGCCTTCGTGGTCATCAGCCTGGTGCTCGGCAGCCTGATCCGCCCGGCGCGCCAGGACGACACCGGCCTCGAGCCCTACGAGTGCGGCGAGGAGGTCATCGGCGGCGCCTGGTTCCGCTTCGACATCCGCTACTACACCGTGGCGATGGTCTACCTGGTGTTCGCGGTCGAGGTGGCCTTCCTGTTCCCGTGGGCGACGGTCCTGAAGGAGGCCCTGGTCGCCGAGGACATCGGCGGCGTGGCCCTGCTCGAGGGCCTGCTGTTCATCGCGATCCTGGCGCTCGGCCTGGCCTACGTGTGGGTCAAGGGCGACCTCGACTGGATCCGCAGCTACCGCGGCCAGACCCCGCGCGGCCACCAGGACGGAGACTGAGCCATGGGAGCCCTGACCGGACAGTTCCAGGAGAACATCATCACCACCCGGGTCGACTGGCTGCTCAACTGGGCCCGGCTGAGCTCGATCTGGCCCATGACCTTCGGCCTGGCCTGCTGCGCCATCGAGATGATGGCTGTCCAGACCCCGCGCCTCGCCACCCACCGCCTCGGCGCCCGCGCCCTCCGCGCCACGCCCCGCCCGGCCCACCCCATGGTCCGGGCCCGGCCCGCCCACCTCCCGACGGGGGGAGCGGTGAA
>JACNJP010000537.1 GCA_014382465.1 Planctomycetota bacterium | reverse complement strand
CCACCCCCGGGGCCCCCTGCCCGAGCCGAAACGCCCCGCGCCCGGACCCGCGGCACCGCCCTGGTCCGGAGGCCCGAGGAGGACGCAGCGCGCCCGCCAGCGAAGGTCGACCCCCTGCAGGCGCGGGTCGCGGTTCCCCTGGCCCCCCGCCCGCAGCACGCCGTCGACCTCGACAAGCCCCGCGCCGCGGCTGCCGCCGGTCGCGATCCGCAGGCCGTAGACCCCGGGCGCGAGGTCGTGCCAGGAGAAGGCGCCGTCGTCCGCGACCCGCGCCGAGCGCGGCTGGGCCGCCTCGGCGTCGCTGCGGAGGGCGCTGACGCTGACCTCGCCGGCCGGCACCGATTCGTCCAGCAGTACCGAGCCGTGCAGGGAGGCGCCGCGCTCGGCCCGGAGCAGCAGGCCGCTCTCGCCGGGCTGGAACGGCCGCTCGAGCGGCAGGTAGCCGGCGCTGCGGAAGGCCAAACGGACCGGCGTCAGCGGCGCCGATCCACGCAGCAGGAAGGCGCCGTCGGCGTCGGTCCTGGCCATCCAGTCGAAGTTGGTCTGCCAGATGCTGGAGGCGCCGCCGGCGTGGGCGATCACCAGCCGCTCCTCCACCAGCAGCATCGCTCCCGGGATGCCGGCGTCGCCGGGACCGATCAGCCGGCCGGCGACCAGCAGCGGCAGCTCTTCCAGCAGGATGTCGCCGAGATGGTGCTCCCCCGCGGCCAGCGCCGGCGGCAGGGTGACCCGCGCCATCGCGTGAGGCGCGGCCTCTCCGGCGTTCCGCAGGCTCAGCGTCAGGCGGTCGGGGGGAGCGGCGCCGGGCTCCAGCGGCCAGGTCGAGCGGAAGCGGCCCTCGGCGTCGGTCGTCAGCCGCTGGGCGCGGCCGCTCGGGGCGCCCAGGGACGGGGTCTCGAGCACGGCGTCCACCGGCGCCGCCGTCACCGGGCTGCCGTCCGCCCGCAGCAGCCGGCCTGCCAGCACCACGGCGCCGAGGTCGGCGTCGATCCACCACTCCACCCGCTGGCCGGCTCGCGTCGGCCCGAGGAACGGTTCGCTGGAGGTCTCGCCGCCGTCCGCGAAGACCGCCCGGGCCACCAGCCGCAGCCCCAGTCCGACCCGCGCGAAGCGGGCCCGTCCGTCTACCCCGACTGTCGCCTCGACCCGCGGGGAGGCCGCTCGCCGCAGCGGGTCCGGCGGCGGCGCGAGGCTCGGGTCGGGGAGCGCGCGCCCGAGGACCACGGACTCGAGGCCAGCCGGCGGCGCGCCGCTGGAGCCGCGGACCTGGACCTCGACCGAGCCGGTGTGCGGCAGGACCAGGTCGACCGGCTCGGCTGGGATCGAGTCGAGGAGGACCTCGACCTCGGCGGGCTCCGCGAGCAGCAGCCTGGCTCCCACCACCAGCCTCTGGTCCGGCAGCGCCGGCAGCAAGGCGCGGACGTGCTGGAAGTCGGCGCGGCCGTCGGCGCCGCTGCGAGCCTGGCGCAGCCAGATCCCGGCCAGCGCGGGGCGCAGCCCGAGCGGCACGCCGTCGGCCGGAGCGCCGTCGGCGTCGGTCACGCGCAGTTTCAGGGTGGCGGACCCTTCGAGCTCGACCACCCGCTCCGCCGGGCCGCCGGCCGGGAGGGTGGCGACGCCGAAGCGGCCTGGCGCGCGCGCGATCAGGGCGCTCTCGCCGGCCGGTCGCGGCACCAGGACGCTGCCGTCGGCGCCGGCGACCGCGCGCCGGCCCAAGGAAGCGAACAGCTCCTCGATCCCCGGCGAGGTGGCGTAGAGCGCCGAGATGTCGTCGGCGGCCACCGCTTCTCCTTCCAGGACGAAGAATTCCGTCCCTGGGAGCGGCTGGCCGTCCTCCTTGCGCACGGCGCGCAGCCGCAGCAGGCCGGCGTGGCCACCGGGTGGAGCGGGATCGTCCAGGAGCTGCCGCGCCTCGGCTACGCCGCCCGCGGCTGCCGGCCAGGGGCGGGCTCCATCCTCGGCCGAGGGCGCCCCTCCGGCCGCCGTTGGCAGGGCATGGTCCGCCGCGCTGCCGCGCCCGCGCTCCTTGTTCCGGCCTCCCAGAATGAAGAGGGCCACGGCCACGAGCAGGACCAGGAGAGGGTAGAGAAGGCGGCGCTGCATGAGGGAAGACGGCGGGGAACGCCGCTGGCCGGCATCCTAAGGCTTCGCGCCGAGGCGGGGCGGAGGGGGCCGGCGACGGCCTGGAGTGGCATGCCACTGCGACCCGGACCCTTCCCGGCGGGTGCCCCGGAGTTCCGGATCTACGGTGGCCTCCATGAAACGATTCCTCCCCATCTTCCTCCTGCTGGCGGGGTGTTTCGGAGGCGGCAGCGGCGACGGCTCGAACTTCGGCACCGAGGTCGGCGCCAACTGGGCCGCTTCCCTGGAAGGCTACGCCCTCGACAATCACGCCCTGATCGTCTCCAACGTGGTCTTCCCGACCACCATTAGCCTGCGCCCGGTGGGCCGGGAGCTCTACGCGGTGTTCTTCGACGGCTCGCTTGAGTTCCAGCTGTTCGACCCGGTGTTCAACCTGCCGGTCGGCAGCTACGTCTACCCGCTGCGCGGCTTCGACAACCGTCGTGGGGTCTACTACCGGTACTCGAGCTCCCAGCCCTTCGGGGTGTTCGCCTTCGACGACTGGCTCGGCTTCTACGAACCGGCGCTGGGGTCCACCACGATCGGCTTCGCCTTCAACATGGCCCCGCAGGGAGGCTTCCTGCTGGACTCGGAGACGGCGGTCCTGAATTGGGAGGCGGACCTCCACGGGCTGGGCAGCAACCTGCCCTTCGTCGTGCCGACCGAAGCCAAGCTCCAGGGCACCAGCACCGTGGCGGTCCGGATCCTCGAGTGAGGACCTAGCCTTCCTGCTCGTATTCCTGCAGCTTCTGGTCCAGGTTGTCGGCGTTGATCTCCTCCGCCGCAGCGGCGTCGGCCTCCTCCTGGGTCGGCACTCCGCCGACGGCTTCCTGCTCCTCGGCGGTCCCCGGCTGGCCGCCGGCGTCGACCTTGCCGCCGCAGGCGGCGAGCCCGCCCGCGAGGGCGGCGATCAATAACAGTCGGTATCGCGGCATCAGTTTCCTTCTCCTTCCTTGACCTTGTCCTTGTTCTTCTGCTTGGCCTTCTCGATCTGGTCCTTGGCCTTCGCCTTGTCCTGTTCCTTGAGCTCCTGGTTCTTCTCCTTGGCCTTCTGGCGCATCTCCTCGCCCTTGGCAGCGCCCTTGCCTTCCCTCAGGCCCTTGCCGACCTTCTCGATCCGGACCAGGGATGCGTCGACGTTGTCCGCGCCGTACTTGTCGCGCAGCTCGGTCATGCGCTTCTCGTGGTGGGCGGTGTTCTTCCCCTCGAGGGCGGCGATGCGCTCGAGGGCCTTCTCGTCGCCCTTCTCGGTCGCCACGGCGCGGGCGCGCTTGATCTGGGCGTTGCGCTTGCGGAAGCGCCCTTCCTCGTTCGCGACCAGCCGCAGCAGGGCGACGTCGGTCCCGGGCGCCCTGACCGGCGCGGCCGCGTCCTCATCGGCCTCACCGAAGATGCCAACGGCGGGGGAGACCTGGTCCGCGCCGGCCTCCTGGCCCTCCTCGTGCCCAGCCTCCTGACCTTCTTCGTGCCCGGCCTCCTCGGCCTTCTCCACCTTCTTGCCTGCCTTCTTGCCAGCTTGCTTGCCGGCCTGCTGCTTGGTGTCCTTCTTCTTGACCTCCTCGACCTTCTGGGGGCTGGCAGAGACCGGCGGCGCGCTCCAGGCGCCGAAGAGGGCGACCAAGATCGCCAGGGTTGTCCATCGACTCATTTCGAATTCTCCGATTGGGGGTGGCGTGGGAATCCCCGGAATGGGGAGGCGCAGCGTCGGGCTCCGGGGAGCGGACCTGGACTGGCCTGGGACGAGGTCTGCCCCGTCCTCATGGCTCCAGCCGGCGCCCGTGATCGAGCGAGCCGGCGAGGAAGCCGAGGCCGTCGCGGATTCCGCTGCCCCGCAACGAGAAGCCGCGCTGGGAAAAATCTTCGAAGGTGTCCTGCAGTTCCTCCTGCGGGATCCCGAACAGCACCAGCTGTCCTTCTGGCCGGAGCCGCCGCACCAGCGGCAGGCAATCGGCGGCCTGTGGCCGGCGACCGCCACAGCCCATCAGGGCGATGTGGCAGGCGCGGTCCACGGGCAGGTCCTCGAGCCGGGAAGCGACCGCTTTCACCGAGCTGCGGTCCATGTCCTTGGCCGCCCGCCGGAAGGGCTCGAGGTCGTCGGGGTGGAGCGCCGCCGAGATCCGGGCGAAGCCGATCGCGCAGCCGGCCAGGGCGCCGATCGCCGCTCCTGGGCCAGCGGCGACCAGGCTGTAGGCGCGGCGCTCCTCCAGGGGCAGGCCGGCTACCGGGTTGAGAGCCTGGACGGCGAGCTCCCCGCCCTCCTCGAGCCAGCTCGGGACCCGCTCTTCGGCGGCGCCGAGTTCCACTGCCAGCTCCCGCTTGCCAGGCGCCGGAGCTCCCGGCTCCCATCGGAGCAGGAGGCATCCGAGACGCCGGGAGCCGCTGGTCATGCCCCACAGGATACCAGCGGCGGCGGCGGCGCTGGCCCTCAGACCTCCTCCGCTCGGGCGGCGCGAAAGGCCGAGAAATCGGCCTCCAGCTCGCGGCGGCGGATCTCCGCCCCCAGCCTCATG
>JACNJP010000535.1 GCA_014382465.1 Planctomycetota bacterium | reverse complement strand
CTGGAGGGTGAGCTGCTCCCGGACCGGGTCCGGCTGCGGCTGCGGCCGCTGCCGCCAGCGGACCTGGTGGTGGTCGAGGACCCGCCGTCCCTCGCCTTCCTGGAGCAGCTCCCGGGCAGTCCGGGGAGCTGGAGCTTCGAATACGACCTCCCGGCGCCGCCGGCGGCGGACCCGGTGGGGGACCAGCTGCGCGACCTCTTCGGCGGTCGCGAGGAGTTACCCTAGGGACATGGCTGGAAGTCTCGGAGACCTGGGCGGCCTGCTGCGGCAGGCCCAGAAGATGCAGCGTGAGATGGCCTCCAAGCAGGAGGAGCTGGGCAAGCGCCGCTTCGAGGCCTCCGCCGGCGGCGGCGCGGTGCGCGTCACGGTGACCGGCGCCCGGCAGATCCTGGAGCTGAAGATCGCCCCCGAGGCCATCGCCGCCGGGGAGGCCGACCTGCTCGAGGACCTGGTCCAGGCGGCGGTCAACGAGGCCCTCCGGCAGGCCGAGGAGACCATCGCCCGCGAACTCGGCGAGCTGTCCGGTGGCTTGGGCCTGCCGGGCATGATGTGAGCTCCGGTTGGCCTTTCCCGAGCCTCTCGAACGGCTGATCCGGGCCCTGGAACGCTTCCCGGGCGTGGGTCCGCGGAGCGCCGAGCGCATGGCGCTGCACGTGCTCCGCAGCGACCCCGAGGAGGTGGCCGACCTGGCGATCGCGCTGCGCGACGCCCGCATGGAGACCGTGCGCTGCGAGGTTTGCGGCAACGTCACGCTGCAGTCGCCGTGCCGGATCTGCGCCGACCCCGAGCGCGACGCGGCCACCGTCTGCGTCGTCGAGGGGCCGCGTGAGGTGGCCAAGATGGAGGACGCCGGGGCCCACGACGGCCTCTACCACGTCCTGATGGCTGGCTTCGCCCCGCGTGAGGGCGCCGCGCCCGAGGCCCGGGCGCTGCTGTCGCTGCGCCGGCGGGTGGACGCCGGGACCGTCAAGGAGGTGGTCCTGGCCACCGCCCCCGACCGCGAGGGCGAGGGAGCCGCCTTGCTGGTCCGGGAGGCCCTCCAGGGCGCCGCGGTCAAGGTGTCGCGGCTGGCCCGGGGGGTGCCGGTGGGGACACGGCTCGAGTACCTCCACGGCGAGATCCTGGCGGAGGCCTACCGCGAGCGGCGCTCCTGGCCCCTCGACGCGGCCTCCGGTCCCTCCGAACCGGGCGGCGGACCGCCGGAGGGATGACCGGCCCGCGCAAGATCGCGCTCTGCGTCGCCTACCACGGCGCCGCCTTCCACGGCTTCCAGCGCCAGCCCGGCTTCCCCACGGTTCAGGAGGAGCTGGAGCGCGCCTGGACCGCGGTGACCGGCGAGACCGTGGTGGTCCACGGCAGCGGCCGCACCGACTCCGGGGTGCACGCCTGGGGCCAGGTGGTCCATCTCAGCACCTGGTCGCGGTTGCCGGCCGAGAAGGTCCGCCCGGCCCTGAACGCCTACCTGCCGGAGGAGGCGGCGGTGCGGGTGGCCGCCGAGGTGCCGGCCGACTTCCACTCCCGCCTCAGCGCCCGGGGCAAGCGCTACCTCTACCGCCTGGCCGTCTCACCGGTGCGGCCGGTGCTCTACGCCGGCTTGGTCGGCTGGGAGCGCCGGTCCCGGCCGCTGGAGGTCGCCGCCATGCGCCAAGCCGCCCGCGGCCTGGTCGGCCGCCACGACTTCGCCGCCTACGCCGCCGCCGGCCGCAGCACCCAGACCACCGTCCGCACCCTCCGGTCGATCCGGATCCGCCCTGTCCGCGGCGGCGTGAGCTTCCTGTTCCAGGGCGACGGCTTCCTCTACAAGATGGTCCGCAACCTGGTCGGGACCCTGTCGGAGGTCGGGCGCGGCACCCGGGCGCCGGAGTGGCCGCGCGCCGTGCTGGACTCGTTGGACCGCCGGAGGGCCGGCGCCACCGCCCCGCCAGAGGGCCTGTGCCTGTGGCGGGTCCTCTACCCGCGGGACCCCTTCGCGGGGGTTCCGTCCGGCCCTCCAGGAGCCTATCCTCGGGGGTCGGATCCTCGGTTCCGCCCCCCCGAGAACGGCAGCGGCCCATGCCTGCCGGACCCGGACAAACCTCGACCCCACGCCAGATGAAGATCGAAGTCACCTTCAAGTCGGATTCCCTCTCGCCGGCGCTGCGCGAATACGCCGAGACCCGGCTCGCCAACGTCGAGCGGCTGGGAGAGGAGTTCCGGATGAGCGAGATCGTGTTCCGCGCCGAGCGCGAGGAATTCATCTGCGAAGTCATCCTGCACCGCCACCGCGGAGAGCCCTTCATCGCCCAGGAGCGCGCCCGCGAGGGCCGGGCGGCGGTCGACGGCGTCGCGGCGAAACTCGAGAAGCAATTCATCCGTTTCAAGCAGAAGCGGACCCAGAAGAACCGCCGTCCGAAGGGCGACGAATAGCCCTGCCTTTCATGACCTACACCGACCTCCTGACGACCGATTCGGTCATCCTGAACCTGCAGGCCTCCAACGCCGACGAGATCCTCGGCCAGCTCGCCGACGCGCTCGTCTCGCAGGACCCCAGCCTCTCTGGCCGCCGCGACGAGCTCTACGCCGCCCTCCTCGATCGGGAGTCCCGGGGCTCCACCGGCCAGCAGGGCGTGGGGATCCCCCACGTCAAGATGGACGGCGTCGAGAAGGTCAGCGTGGTCATCGCCGTCCACCAGCAAGGAGTCGACTTCCGGGCCCTCGACGGCGAGCCGGTCCACGTCTTCTTCTCGGTGGTCCGCCCCATGGAGGGCGCGGACGAGCACCTCGACATCCTGCGCTGGATCGCCGGCATCGCCAGCCACCAGGACTTCGTCGGCTTCGCGACCCAGGCGACCAAGCCCGCCCAGATCATCGACCTGCTGACCGAGCTGTCGGCCGTTTGAGGGCGGCCGGACCACCGCCGCCGATGTCCACGGTCGTCCGTGAGGTCACCGTGGTGAACGAGCAGGGCGTCCACGCCCGGCCGAGCCACGCGATCGTCGAGTGCGCCAGCCGCTTCCAGGCCGAGGTCGCGCTGGTGCACGACGGCCGGCGCGCCGACGCCCGCAGCATCCTGTCGGTGATGACCCTCGGCGCGGTGCGCGGCGCCAGCGTGCGGATCGAGGCCAGCGGCGACCAGGCCGGCGAGGCCGCCGCCGCGCTGGCCGAGCTCTTCGACGGCGGCTTCGCCGAGCAGCCATGAGCGGCAGCCAGGAGCCGGCCTTCCGCTGCTGCGTCGAGTTCTCCAAGGGGGGAGCGGCGCGCTTCCTGTCCCACCTCGATCTCCAGGCGGCGGTGGAGCGGGCGCTGCGGCGGGCGCGCCTGCCGCTGGCCTTCTCCCAGGGCTTCCAGCCGCGGCCGAAGCTCCAGTTCGAGGAGGCCCTGCCGCTGGGCTGGCGCTCCGACCTGGAGCGCCTGTGGGTCGACCTGCGGGTCCCGTACCCCTGCCGCGAAGCCGCCAAGCGGCTGGCGCGGACCCTGCCCGACGGGGTCCGCCTGCTGCGGATGTACCCCGCGCCGGGGCGTCCCCAGCCGCCGGTCGCGCGGAGCTACCGGGTCCGCGGCGTGGAGTTCGCGCCCGAGGCCCTGGAGGGTTTGGGCGCCGCCTTTCCGGTCGCCGCCGCTGACCCGGCGTCGGCGGTGGTGGCGGTCGTGGACGCCGGCGGGACGGTGTTCCACCTCCGGCCCCGCGCCCAGGGCGGCGCGCCCTCGTTGAAGAAGGTGATCCGCTTCCTGCTCGGGGGCGACCCCGGCGCCGAGCTCGAGGTCCTGCGGCTGGCCTCCGGGGAGGACGACGCTTGAACCCGCCCGCCACCCGGCTGCTGGCGGCGAACGTCCGCGACAGCGAGGAGGGGCGCGTGGCCCTGCTGGTGGACGGCCGGATCCAGGATCTGCGCTGGGCCCAGCCCGAGCGCGCCTCGCTGGTCGGCAACCTCTACCTGGGCGTGGTGCGCCAGGTGGAGCCGGGCCTGGACTCGGCCTTCGTCGACTTCGGCACCGGCCGCGCCGGCTTCCTCCACGTCGGCAACGTCCATCCTGGGTATTCCGACCCGGAGGCCTCCCCGATCGTGGTCGCCGGGAGCCCGACCCCGGCCGCCGAGGCGGCCACCGGCGAGCTCGCCCCGGTGCCGGCCCAGCCGGCCTCGGCGCCGCGCATCGGCGAGTACCTCCGGGTCGACCAGAAGGTGCTGGTCCAGGTGGTGCGGGACCCGGTGCGGGGCAAGGGCGCGACCTTGACCACCTTCGTCTCCCTCGCCGGCCGGCTGCTGGTGCTGATGCCCTCGCTCGGCCGCATCGGGGTCAGCCGCCGGATCCAGGACGAGAAGGAGCGGCGCCGGCTGCGCACCTCGGTCGAGGCCTGCGGGCCGCCCGAGGGCCTCGGCCTGATCGCCCGGACCGCCGCCGCCGGACGGCCCAAGCGGGACATCCAGCGCGACCTCGACCACGTCGGGCACCAGTGGCAGGCCCTCCTCGAGGCCTGCGCCGACGCCGAGGAGCCGGCCCTGCTGCTGGCAGAGCTGTCCCCGGCGGTCCGCGCCGTCCGCGACCTGATGGCCGGCGGGGCCGACCAGGTCGTCGTCGACAGCCCCGCGCTCGTCCGGCCGGACCCACTGCTGCCGGCGGGGGCGCCGCCCGCCCCCCCCCCGGGCGGCCTGTGACACGCGCCGCACCGG
>JACNJP010000534.1 GCA_014382465.1 Planctomycetota bacterium | reverse complement strand
GTCCGGAAGTCTGGCCGCCCGGGCAGTGGCTGCTCGAACGGGCCGCCGGGCTCGGCGTCGAGAAGGAGCGGCCGCAGCCCATCCTCCAGGGCCGCGACCTGATCGCGCTTGGCATGGCGCCGGGCCCGGCGATGGGCGAGCTGATCGCCGCCTCCTTCGAACTGCAGCTCGACGGGCTGCTCGCCGATCACGCCGCGGCGGTGGAGTGGGCGCGGCGGCGCTTGGTTTGATCAGCCGACCATCCGGCTCTTGAGCATCTTGCCGGTCAGCGAGGCCCCCATACGCCGGGTGCCGAAGCGGGCGCCGAGGCTCATCAGCTTGTTGAGCAGGCCGGGCACCCAGTGCTGCTTGCGGCCGAGGCGGTCGAGGGCGCCCTTGACCACCACCGCCGGGTCGGCGCTGCCGCCGGCCACCGGGCCCTTCACGCCGGCCACCTGGTGGAATTCGGTGTCGGTGTGGCCGGGGCACAGCGACAGCACGTCGACGCCCTGGCCGCGCAGCTCCTCGTCGAGGGCCTCGCCGAGCATCAGGTCGAAGGCCTTGGTGGCGCCGTAGACCGCCATCCACGGGCAGGGCTGGAAGCTGGCGGTGCTGCCGACCATCACCATGCCGCCGCGGCCGCGGTCGACCATGGCGGGCAGGAAGGCGTGGGCGAGCAGCACCGTGGCCTCGCAGTTGAGCCGCACCATGCGGGCGTTCCAGGCGGGATCGGCCTCGAGGAAGCCGCCGGTGGCGCCGAAGCCGGCGTTGTTGATCAGCAGCCCGACCTCGCGCCCGCCGACCGCCTCCACCAGCCGCCCGGCGAAGCCGTCCTGGCACAGGTCGAGCGGCACCGCCAGGGTCTCGACGCCGAAGCCGGCCTCCAGCTCCCGCCCGAGCTCCTCCAGACGGTCCGCTCGCCGCGCCACCAGGACCAGGTTCAGGCCCCGGGCCGCCAGATCGCGAGCGAAGCAGGCGCCGAGGCCCGCGGAGGCGCCGCTGACGACCGCCCAGGGACCGTATTTCTCGCGGAAGCTCATGGCCGGATCTTAGGCCGTGGCCGGGCCGGCTCGATCTCCCTGGGGGAATAAAGTAGGAGCGCCGCATCCCCCCGACGCAGCGCTCCATCCCCTCTTTCCCCAAAACCGGGGCGGGGGTGGGATCCCCTTGGTGCCAGAAGTTCCTAGGCGGCTCTTGTTACGGATCGGGGCCCCCGGATTTCGGAGAAAATTTCGGCGGGCTTCAACGAACCGGCAAGGCCACGTAGTTGCTCAGCAGCCGGCGGCTCGGCAGGAAGGCCTGGAGGTGGAGCTCCCGGCCCACCAGGCCAGGGTCGTTCGGCACCCTGGCGCGGAGATTCACGACGCCGTTGGCCGGAATCTGCTGGCGCACCAGGACCGCCCGGCCGAGGTCGACGTGCGAGGTCTGCGGATCCCCGGACCACCAGCCGGCCATCGGCGTGGCGGCCTGGTCCTTGGAGATCGCCAGGACCAGGTCGGCCCCGGCGAAGGCGGGGAGGGTCCGGACGGTCACGGCTGCCGGCTGGTGGATGGCCACGGTCATCGGCGTGGTCAGCCACAGCCAGGGCACCAGGGCGATGCCGAAGGGCCGGTCGATCGGCAGGCCGTTGGAGGGGTTGCCGTCGTCGTGCTCCGAGACCAGCGAGCGGATTCCCGGCCCGGCGGGGTCGAGGAAGATGGTCTGGTCGCCGGCGTCGCAGATCAAGTTGTAGCCGGCGCCGACGACCTCGACGTCGGTCGGGTCTGACAGGCCGGTCCACTCGAGCCGGGTCATCTGGCCGCCGCGGTCGACCCGCACCAGGCCGTGGCGCTCGTTCGCCGGGACCGGATCATCGCGGTAGTCGGTGGCCAGGATGGTGCCGTCGGCGTCGAGGGCCAGGCCGTTGGGGTTGGGGAGCAGGTTGGGATCGGACCCGATCGGCGTGCGGACGCCCAGGTGGTCGACCGACCAGATCCAGCCCGGCGAGCTGCTGCCGCTGAAGTAGTTCGGGGCCTCGCTGCTGATGAAGCTGCCGTCGTAGTCGAGGGCGATGCCGATGCTGACGTCGAAGCCGGCGCTGGGGGGGCTGAACCAGTGGATCATCCCGGCCTCGTCGACCCTGGCCAGGCCCTGGTAGCCGTCGGCCACGATCAGGTCGCCGCGGGTGTCGCGGCAGAACTGGAACAGGTCGTCGAGGATGGTGTTCGGGTCGTCGACCTGGGTGACCGCCCCGGTGCCCGGGTCGACGCGGTAGATGCCGTTGTCCGGCGCCCACTGGGACCGGTAGTTCGAGAACAGGATGGCGCCGTCGCGGTCGACGATGACGTCGGTCGGCGAGTCCAGCGGGGACCCATGGGCGACGGTGTTCACCGCGCCGTTGGCGCGGTAGATGCGGATCGCGCCGTCCTGGATGTTGGCGTTGTAGGAGGAGTCGGCGATGACCAGGTCGCCGGGGTGGAGGGTGTAGCCGCCTTGCGGGGCGCACAGGGACACCAGGAGGAGGGCGGTCGGGACCATGGAATCGGCGGCTCGCGGTTCAGCGGACCGGGAGGGCGACGTAGTTGCTGAGCAGGCGCCGGCCCGGCAGGAAGGCCTGGAGGTGCAGCGCGTCGCCGAGCAGCCCGGCCTTCGGCGGCACCATGGCCTGGAACAGGACGTAGCCGGAGGCCGGCACAGTCTGCCGCAGCACCACCGCCTTGCTCAGGTCGACGTGGGAGGTCTGCGGGTCACCCGGCCAGAGTGATGCCATCGGCGTGGCCGCCTGCTTGGGAGAGACCGCCAGCGCCAGCTCGGCGCCGGCGAATTCGGGCAGGGTGCGCACCGTCACGCTCAGCGGCTGGCCCGGCGAGGTGGTGTAGGGAGTGGTCAGCCAGACCCAAGGCACCACCGCCAGGCCGAAGGGACGGTCGACCGGCCGGCCGTTGTAGGGGTCGCCGTCGTCGTGCTCCGAGACGACGCGGGAGACCGCCCCGCTCGGGCGGACGAGCAGCACCGACTCGTCGTCCTTGTCGGCCACCAGGCTGAGCCCGCGGCCGAGGACCTCGACGTCCTTGGGGCCGGTCAGGCCGTTCCAGGCGATCTGGGTGACGCTTCCGTTCC
This sequence comes from Planctomycetota bacterium, assembly GCA_014382465.1. Lineage (GTDB taxonomy): Bacteria > Planctomycetota > UBA1135 > UBA1135 > UBA1135 > J029. The sequence continues at coordinate 1,581 of JACNJP010000534.1, read as the reverse complement.
GCCCGACGCGCGCCAGCCCGTGGGTGGTCGGCGGATAGAAGGGGTCGACGTTGGTGGCCAGCAGCGAACCGTCGGGCTCGAGCGCCAAACCGTTCGGGAAGTTCAGGAGCAGCGGGTCGCTCGCCAGCAGGGTCCGGAGGCCGTCGCGGTCCACGGAGTAGATCTCACCGGGACGGGAAGAGCTGACGTTCGGCGACTCGCTCACCAGGAAGCTGCCGTCGTAGTCGAGCACCACGCCGATGTTGATGTCCCACGGATCCCCGGGCGGGGAGAACAGATGGACGTTGCCGTGTTCGTCGATCTTCTTCAGGCCCGCGCCGCTGTCGGCCACCACCAGGTCGCCGGCGGTGTCCCGGCAGAGGTGGAACGGCTCGGCCAGCGGCAGCAGGTTCATGGCCACGAGCTGTCCGTCCGCCGGCGCGATCCGGTAGACGGTCGAGTAGCTGCTCCAGTCGGTCACGGCGATCCAGCCGTCGCGGTCGATGATGACGTCGCTGGCGAAGGACAGCGGCCCGCTGGTCGGCACGACGTGGACCGAGCCGGCCCGCTTCAAGATGCGCACGACGCTCGGGCCGGAGGAGCTGGGGTCGCGGGAATCGGCCACCACGACGTCGCCAGGGTCGAGGGAGTAGCTCTGAGGGGCAGCCGGGAGCAGGAGGAGGACGAGCGGGCAGACTGCGAACATGGCCGAGACCATGCAATTCCCGTTCCGCCGTCAGTCGAGCGGCACCAGAATCCTCAGGGTCTTGCCCTCGAACGACAGGGTTCCGGTCTCGGCATAGCCGGCGATGCCGATGTCCAGCCGCTTGGTCCCCATCAGGACCGCGTCGAAGACCTCGCCGGCTTCGAGGGCCGCGCGTAAGTCCTCTGGATCCCAGAAGAAGCGCGTTTCGATCTGGAGCGGGTCGGTGAGCCGGGGGCTCTCGGTCCGGACCACCGCCAAGCTCTGGGCTCCAGAGGTGAGCTGGCGCAGCTCGGCGACCGCCGGGGCCACTTGCTGGCCGTCGGCCTCCCACGCCGGAACATAGACCTGGGTGAAGAGTGCCCGGGCGGGAAGCAGGAGTAACGCGAGGGCCAAGCCCGGGCGCCGAGTAGCCACGAACCAGCTGGCCGTCCCGGCCACCGCCAGGCCCGCGAGGCACAAGGCGCCGGCGAGGTCGAGGCTGTCCCGGACCGCCGGCACGGCCCCCGCCGCCACCGCGATCGCCGCCAGGGCGATGCCCCGGGCGAAGCGCGGGCCGGCGGCCAGCCGCTCCAGCCTCAGCGCTCCGGCCAGCGCCAGGAGCGGGAGGCAGGGGAGCAGATAACGCGTCGCCTTGGTGGCCGAAGGCAGTGTGGCCACCAGGAAGGCGGCGACGACCGCCACCAGGTAGCGGTCCAGCGGCGCTCGCCCTCGGACGCGCAGGCGGTGCAGGGCGGGCAGGCTGAGGGGCAGGCCGGCCACCAGGAGGGACAAGGGGAACAGCAGCGTGTCAAGCGCGGCGCCGGCGTCCCAGGCGGTGAAGAAGCCGTCGCTCTCGCGGACCGCCGCGGCCAGGCGGGCGGGGTCCACTCCGCGCAGCGCGAGCGGCCAGGCGAGGG
>JACNJP010000280.1 GCA_014382465.1 Planctomycetota bacterium | reverse complement strand
GTGTGGGGGGGGGTGGCGGAGGGGCCGTGGGTGGCCTGGCAGCGGAGTTCGCCTTGGTAGACGAGGTGGATTTCGACGGCCATGCGCGGATTCTAGGGCTTCCGCCAGCGGCGCCGGCGCGGCATCGTAACCAGGGCCATGTTCGCCGCCGCCCTCCTCCCCCTGCTGCTCCAGGTCCTGCCCGCCGTCGACCCCGGGCAGGAGCCCGGGGCCCCCCACCCCGGCCGCCTGGTGGTCCTGAACAAATCCGAGGCGACGGCTTCCCTGATCGACCTGGCCACCGGCGAGGTGGTGGCGACCCTGGACACCGGCGACGGCCCGCACGAGGTGGCCGTCCATCCGGACGGCCGCTGGGCGGTCGCCGCCGACTACGGCGGCCCGCAGGCCGGCTCGACCCTGAGCGTGCTCGACCTCCAGGAGGGCGAGCGCGCGCGCGTCATCGAACTCGGCGAGGCGGTCCGCCCCCACGGGCTGGTGTTCGAGCCGGACGGCCGCTCGCTGTGGCTGACCGCCGAGGTCAAGCAGCAGCTGTGGAAGGTGGACTTCGAGAAGGGCGAGGTGCTGGCGCGCGCCACCACCGGCCAGCGCGCCAGCCACATGGTGGCGCGCCACCGCAGCGGACGGCTGTTCGTCGCCAACATCGGCTCGGACAACGTCACGCCGGTGGAGGCCGACGGCACCGTGCTCGACCCGATCCCCACCGGCGCCGGCGCCGAGGGCATCGCCGTCACCCCCGACGGCCGCCAGCTGTGGGTCACCAACCGCGCCGCCGACACCGTCAGCGTGATCGCCCCGGACACCCTGAAGCCGCTGAAGGAGCTCGCCTGCGCCAGCTTCCCGATCCGGGTCGCGATCACGCCCGACTCGCGGCTGGCGCTGGTGAGCTGCGCCCGCTCCGGCGAGGTGGCGGTCTACCGCACCCGCGACTTCGCGCTGCTCGGCCGCATCAAAATCGAGCGGTCGGCCGCCGACGAAGGCGAGGAGCGCCTCTTCGGCGACCAGTTCGGCGAGTCGCCGGTGCCGATCGGCATCGCCATCGCCGCCGACAGCCAGCGGGCGTGGGTGGCCTGCGCCGGGGCGGACGTCATCGCCGAGCTGGACCTCGCCGACCGCAAGGTGGTGCGCTTCCTGAAGGCCGGCAAGGAGCCGGACGGGATCGCCTGGGTGGAGGTGGGGCCATAAGCCCACCCTGTTCCGGATCAACCACCTCGCTTCCCTCCTGGCCTTCTCTCGAGATTGCGGAGGTAATCGCCTTGGTCCTGCTCCTCCTCCGGTTCTTCTGGACCGGTGCTCTCCAGGGGGAGAGTGAAGGAGAGTTCGGCTCCCGGGAGGACCTGCAAGCCCCCCTTCGGAGTGAGTTCCACCGCGTCCCTGCCGTTCTGGGCTTGGATGACCCACCAGCCCTCCACCAAGCGGAAGCTGACCGAGTCCTGCCCCGGGGGAATCCTCGGCGAAGCGACGGAGGACACCACGGAGCCGCGCGCCGAGGTGTTCGCCCATTCTCCCGTGGTCCCCGAGCCTCGAATCACACCCGACCAGGGATCCTCGAAGAGGGCTTCCGGTCGGATCCGCCACTCCGCCTCTGCCGGGCTGCCATCCGCTCTTCGGATGACGCAGGGCACCGAGCGCAGGTGAACCTGCCCTTCTTTCTCCTCTGCCGAGATCCAGGTCCAGGTCGAGAAACCCGAGATGATCCTGTCCGATTCTGGCGATCTCCAGCCGTCTCCAGGCCAAAGCCAGCCACTCGTGCAAACGGGGATGAGGCCTCGAGATGGTACCAAGATCGTCCCCTCGCCGAGGGGGGAAAGGGGCCCGTCACTGCCTTGTTGGATCGACTGATCGCCATCTGGGACAGGAAGGAAGAGGGCGTGGAGTCGACCTCCCCGTACTGCTTCTCCGTCGAGGGTGCAGGTGATCCTCAGCTCCCGGTATTCCTGAGGGCGCAGGACGACCAGTTCGATAGCCGACTTGAGCTCGATCGTGGTCGGCGTCGCGGTCCGTGCCCTTCCGTCCGGGTGGATGAGGAAGGTGCGGTAGTGGCCTGCCGGGAGGATGACCTGGCGTTCGACCTCGGGTCGCATAAGGAGGGTAATTCTGCCCCTTGCCATGGATCCATGATCGAGACGGAGAGACCACGGCCTAGACGCGCGATCATCGGTCTCAAGGACCAAGGAAACCGACGAGAGTTTGGGCAAACGGACCGTGGCCATCTCCTCCTCGACGGGGAAAATCCCGAGGACGAATCCGCTGGGTTGGAGGCGCGCTTGGACCGCGAGATCCTCGCCCGTCCACCCGGTCTCGAGCTCCACCGGACCAGACGGATCCAGGCGTGTCCACCCAAGCTCCTTCGTCTCCGGCAGGACTTCGAGATGCCAGGAATTGGACCATCCCCGTCGTCGCGGGTACCGCCGGGCCTCGACCCAGGCGGATTCCGGCAACTCCTCGACCTCAAGCCGGGCGGATACCTTCGGATCGATCAAGCGGACCTGGACGCCTCCAGGATCGGAAGTGGGCTTCGGACCGGCGAGTTGAGCCCAGATCCTGCCGTTGGCCAGACGGACGGCGAGGGAGGGGCGGTCGAAGTCGAAGGGGCCATTGGGCGAGACCTCTCCGCGATGGGCCGTCGATGCACGACTCCAGGTCTGCGAAGCGCCGCCGCAGTAGAACACCTCCAGACCAGCTGGCACGCGATTCCCATCCCCATCGAAGAGCCGGATCGAGCGTCCACTCTCGGCCTCCAGGTCGAGTCGATAGAGGGTCCGATCCTGCTCCGGTACGCGGCCGAAAGGGGTCCAGGTATTCCCTCTTCGGTACCCTGGGCAGTCGGCTGTGACCACCAGGAAATCCACGGGGATGGCAGAAAAGAGAGCCTTACCGGTCGAGTCAGTGGTGGCCTCGAAATCCGGGACGAGCTCCGTCGCGAATGCGTCGGATCGGGAGAACTCGTTGAGGAGGTGGACCCCGACCGAGGCTCCCTCGAGGGCTCTGCCGGTCGTCCGATCCCGAACCTGGACCTCGATCTCGCCCTTCGGGGCGAGGTCGATTCGGAGCGGAACCTGGTCGCGCCCGACTTGCCGACCGAACCAACCGACAGGAGAATCCACCTCGAGGAGGAGTCCAAGGGTTGGGTCATCGGGGAAGGGCACCGCCGAGAAAGCGAAACTCCCGTCGGCGGCAGTCCTCGAGACCCACTGTCCTTCCTCCCCGTGGACCCGGACGCGCGCACCTTCTACGGGTTTCCTACCAAGGTATGCCCAGCCAGAGAACGGGAGCCAGACACTCGGCTGGCTGAGAGAAACCTCATCGACCGCATCTTCGACCATGGGCAAGGAGGTCCTCCGTTCCCATGCGGACATGCCGCTTGCCGCGGCTCCCGCGTTGTCCTCCCCCGCCGGCGCGGCTGCCGTAGGCGGACCGGCCTGATCGGGGGAGCGGGGAGGTTCAGGCCGGATGAGAACGAACAGCACGGTGGCGACCAGGCAGGCGATCACGATGCCCCATCGATGACCGAGCGCCGCCGCCAACCAGGGAGGTGAGGCGCTTCCCGTACTGACCATCGGACCAGGCAGAACCAGATATCGGCAGCGATGCCGCCACGTGGGTCCCTCCCGTTCCTCCAAGCGCGCCCGCATCATCTGCAGGCCGCGTTGGATCCAGGTGCGGGCGTTGGTCGCGGGAACGCCGAAGCGGTCGGCGATCTCCTGCGGCCGGAGCTCGTCCAGGAAACGCCAGGTGACGGCGGTGCGGTAGGGTTCAGGTAGGGCCTCCAAGACCGCGGCCAGGTGCTGGAGGGTCTCGAGCCGCGCGGCAGTGTCGGCGGCGCTCTCCGGGGAGACGAGATGCTCGGCCGCGGCGTGCGACTCTGGGCGCCGGCGGCGCAGCCGCTGAATCGAGAGGTGGCGCGCGACCGTCAACAGCCAGCCGCCCATCGCGCCTGGATGTCTCGGCGGCCTCTCCAGAGCCTTCAGGTAGGTCTGCTGGGTGACGTCCTCCGCCAGCGAATCGTCGCCCAGCAGCTTGCGGGCGAGGGCACGGACACGGCCGGCGTGGGCAAGCAGCTCCTCAGCGGAGCAGGGATCGGCGGTCGGGGGAGCCTCCACGATCAGGGAGATGCGCCGACGAAACGGCCGTCACACACTGTTCGGCGCTTTAAGGCCGATCCAGGGATGCGGCGGGCGTCCCGCTCCCCCTTCCGGACCCGCAACTCGCGGAGCTGGCCGGAGAGGGGGTTTGGCGCCGAATACTCCCCCACGGGATCGCCGGGGTCCCTGCCGATGGCGAACCCCTCCTGCGGATGGAGGCCGAGGACGCGGCCAGGGCCGGTGGCGACCAGCGCCCCGCCGAGGAAGAGCTGGAGGACGCCGTCGGCCGCCAGCGTCACGGCCAGGTGCGACTCGCTGCCGGCGGGCAAGGCTCCCGGGGAGTGGATCGCGAACAGGCTGCCGCGGTCGCGGATGGCGAAGCACGGCCGACCCTCAGCCAGATAGAGGCTGTAGCCGAAGCTGCCGCCGCCGTGGGCGACGAGGACACCGTTGGCCGCGGCGCCATCGGGGGTGACGAAGACCCCGATCGTCAGCGGTGTAGCGTAGATCGAGCCCATCCGCCGCTCGCCGAAGGACGGCTCCGCCAGGTGCAGCAGCTCCGCCGGCTGGACCTGCGCCGCCGAGCTCGCGGCGAAA
>JACNJP010000210.1 GCA_014382465.1 Planctomycetota bacterium | reverse complement strand
GGGGGGGCGCAGGGGGGGGCACCGGGGCCCGCCCGGGGGGCCGGCCGGGGGGGGGCGTGGCCCGCCCCCCCCCCCTGGACCGGGGGGGTGGGACGGAGGGGGGGGCAGGGGGGGGGGCGGGGGGGGGCCGCGCGCCGTTCGGCGGCGGGCTGCGCCTCCCCCTCGCCGTAGGCGTGTGCAGGGCCGCCGGGGCCGACGATCACCGCCGGCAGGGAGAGCCGGAAGCTGGCCGGAATAAAGCCCGCCGGCAGCTCATGGAACTCGAGGCAGGCGACGCCGGCCCGGCGGCAGCCCTGGGCCAGGGCCAGGGGCTGGCCGTCGCGCGGCCGGGCCAGCCGGAGGCCGACGCCGGCCTCGCGCAGCTCGTCGGCCGCCGCCGCCAGGGCTGCCGCCGCCGCCGCGCTCCCCGGCAGGACGCAGCGGACCTCGCGAGAGCGGACCAGCTCGAGCAACGCGCCGAGGAAGCCCGCCGCTCCCGGCGCCGGCAGGCGCACGACCTCGTCGAGGATCCCCGGGCGATAGGCGCCGGCTTCGTTGATCCCCGCGACCACGCCCAGGCGGCGCCAGCGGGCGGCGTCAAGGCAGGCCAGGACGCCCGGGCCGGCCCCGGCCTCCGGGCCGTCCTCCAGGCCGATCACGGCGACGACCGGGCGCGCCGCCGTCACTCCAGCTCCTGCAGGGCTTCGAGGCCCTGCAAGCTGTGCTCGTAGCGCGGCTCGATCGCGATCGCCGCCAGGAACTCCTTCTTGGCGTCGCGCAGCTTGCCCTGGCCCAGCAGGCACCAGCCGGCCCCGTCGTGGGGGTCGGCGTACTCGCGCTTCTCGCCGAGGTGGAGGGCGGCGAGCCGGCGGAACAGCCCCAGCGCCGCCTTGTCCTGGCCGGCCGCCTGCAGCGCCCAGGCCAGCTCGGACAGGGTCGAGGACCAGCCGCCCCACGGGTTCTCCTTCTTCGGCGCGCCCTTGAGCCAGCTTTCGAGCTGTTCGCGCGCTTCCTCCAGCCGGCCGCCGCGCAGCAGCGCCAGGCCGAGGCCGCGGTCCAGGGTCGGCTCGAGCGGGTCGCGCTCGAGGGCCTTGCGGAACTGCGCCTCGGCGAGCGCCGCGTCTCCGCGCTGCAGCCAGGCCCAGCCCAGCACCGCGTGCAGCTTCTGCAGCTCGGGCTCGCGCTCCATCCGCTCCTGCAGGCCGCCGCGGCCGGCGAGCGTCGGGTCGAAGGTCAGGGCGCGCTGCCAGGAGACGCGGGCCTCGACCATCTCGCCGATGCGCATCTGGCAGACCCCGAGCCCGGCCAGGGCCGCGGCGCAATTGCGGTCCGCGGCCAGCGCCTCGCGGAACCGGGTCTCGGCCGCCTCGGCGTCCCGGCCCTCGAGCAGGCACCAGCCGAAGGCGGCGAGCAGCTCGGCGTTGCCGCTCCAGGCGGGGTCGGCGGCCGCGGCGGCGAAGTGCGCCTCGGCCTTGGAGTGGTCGCCGCGGGCGACCAGCAGGTAGGCCAGGCCGCGGTGGGCCAGGACGCAGGAGGAGTCGAGCACGAGGGCGCGCTCGAAGGCGGCCGACGCCTCCTCCGACTGGCCGCCGTAGAACAGCGACCAGCCGAGCGAGGCGCGCAGCAGCGGCTCGCTCTCGGCCGGGAAGCGGGCGCCGGGGCGGTCGAGCAAGGCGCGGAAGGCGCCGGCGGCGGCGGCGTAGGCGCCGGCGTCGAACTGGCTCCAGGCGTCGGTGTACTCGGCGTAGCGCCAGGCGCTCACCGCGGCGGCGCCGGAGACGGCGTCGGGGTAGCCCGGGACCAGCCGCGCGGCGCTGGCGAAGGCGGCTTCGGCGGCGGGGAAGTTGCCCTGCGAGTAGAGGGTCCAGCCCTCGCCGCACACCGGGTCCACCCAGCCGGGATGGGCGGAGCGCACCTTGCGGAAGGCGGCGACCGCCTTGTCGTAGAGGCCGAGGCGGTAGGCGCACCATCCCTCCAGGCTGGCCATGTTCATCTCCGCCTCGGCGACCGTCCCGTCCGCCAGGGACACCGGGAAGCTGGCCGAGGAGGCGGCGCCGCCGAGGCTGGCCGCCAGCCGCGCGGCGCGGTCGTAGGAGCCGAGGCGGAACAGCGCGTAGGCGAGGCCGGCGCGCGGCCCGATGGCTTCCGGGTCCAGCTTGCCGGCGGCCTCGAACTCGGTCTGGGCCCACGAGTCCAGCCGCGCCCGCAGCGCCGCCCAGCCGGTGCGCTCGTAGAGCCCCTGCCAATCCGGAAGGGAGTCGACCAGCGCCCGCAGGTCGGCGGTCATGGCGTAGGGCGAGAGGTCCACCGCCCGCTGGAAACCGGTCAGCGCCTCGCCGTCCTTGCCGAGCTGGTGGAGACACCAGGCGCGACCGTAGGAGGGGCGGTAGTCGTCCGGCGCCAGCTTCAGGGCCGCCTCGAAGGCCAGCAGCCCCTTGCGGTAGTCGCGGTCGGCGTAGTGGCACCAGGCGGCGGTCAGCCGCGCCAGGACGTCGTCGGGCTCGGCCTGGAACGACAGCTCGAAGGAGGCGAGCGCGCTGCGGTGGTCGCCGAGCGCGTACTCGCCGTAGGCGATGCCGCGGTAGGCCTCGGCCGCCCCCCGGCGCTCCTTGAGGGCCTTGCGGAACACGGCGATCGCCTCGCGCTGCCGCCCGAGGGAGGACAGGCACCAGCCCTCGCCGATCAGGGCGTCGGCGACGGCGTCGGCGCCGGCGGCGGTGGCGCCGGCCTGGATGCGCTGGAACTCGATCCGCGCTTCCACGTAGCGGCCGGCGGCGAGCAGCGCCTGGGCGCCGGCCAGCGGCGCCTCCTTGACTGCCGCCACCGCCTCCAGCCCCTCGAGGCTCCAGCGGTAGTCGCTCTTGCGCGACAGGGCGTCGCGGAACTTGGCCGCCGCCTGGTCGTAGTCGCCGAGGAAGTAGTGGCACCAGCCCATGGCGTCGTGCAGCACCTCCCAGTCGGGGTAGAGCCGGAGCTCGCGCTCGAAGCGCTCGAGGGCCGGGGCGTAGTCGCGGCGCGAGAACAGCGCCCAGGCGTCCTTGGCGTCGCCCTGGGCGGCGAGGGGCGCGGCGCAGGCCGCGGCGAGGATCAGGCAGAGGATGCGGTTCACAGCGGCTCCTGGTGCACGAGGCTGCCAGAAGAGAGGAGGGCGCCGAGCTGCTCGACGCGGCCGAGGGTGGTGCGCGAGGCGCGCAGGAAGGTGGTCCCGACGCGCGGCGCCGGGATCTCCGGGAGCTCCTCGCCGAGCGCGAGGCGCAGCAGCAGGTCGGGGAGGTTGACGCCGGTGGCGCCGCTGACGCCGATCCATGCCGGGAAGCGGGCGTTGATCTCGATCAGGAAGTAGCGGCCGCTGCTGCGCTCCCGCAGCAGCTCGAGTTCGAGCGGCCCGGCCCACTCGAGCGCCGCCAGGATCCGGCGCGCCTCGGCCTCGGCCTCTGGCTCGTCCACCACCTCGGCGCCCACCGCCTTGCCGGCGGCGCTGAGGGCGGTCTTGCGGATCGTGATCATCGACAGCGGCTCGCCGCCGGGGCGCACGACCGCGCAGACGTCGAACTCCTCGCCGCACAGCGGCTCCTGCGCCAGCACCGGCAGCCCCCAGCGCGCCGCCAGCCGCTGATAGACGGCCTCGGCCTCGGCCTGCGACTCCACCCGCACGGCGTCGGCCAGCGGCCCCTTCAAGTAGCACGGGAAGCTCCAGTCCTCCTGCCGCCAGAAGCTGGCGGGGTCGGTGACCACCTCGGTGCGGGGGCTGAACAGGCCGTGCGCCCGCGCCCAGGGCCACAGCCGCTGCTTGTAGCGCTTCTTCACCGTGCCCGGCGACGGGATCAGCATGCGGATGCCGGCCGCGGCGAGCTCCGCCGCGTGCTCGGAGAACAGCGCCAGCTCCGAATCGAGCGCCGGGATCAGGACGTCGATCGGCTCCTGGCGGTGGATCTCGAGCAGGCGCGGGATCAGGGCGGCGGCCGGCGCGCCGGGGAGCGGCGTGCTGTGGACCCGGTCGAACAGGTCGCCGCGGAAGTTGCCGGTCAGGGCCGGGTCGTAGCTGAAGCCGATGACGCCGACGCCGTCCCCGCGCGCCTCGCGCAGGGCGCGGGCGATGGCGGCGCCGGGGTAAGGGTTGTCGCGGCCTTCCAGGCCGGTGACGGCGACGAGGGGCCTAGAGTTCGACAAGGTCGTGCTCCGCGAGCTGGCGCAGGAAGGCGCGGGTGTCGTCGACGGCGGCCGGCGCCTCGAGGCCGAAGGCCGCGGCGAGCCGCTCGGGCAGCTCCGCCTCCGCGGCGCCGCCGGCCAGCAGGTCGAGCAGGAAGGCGGAGCTCCGGTTCAGGCCGAAGACGCTGCCGGTGCGAGGGTCCCACAGCCATCCGTGGGCGCCGGCGGCGGGCTGCCGGCGGATCTCGGGACGGATTCTCATGCTCGCACCTCGGCGGCGCGCGACCTCAGGAAGGCGACCCGGCGGCGGTCGCGGCCGGCGGGCGTCGGGAGCTTCTGCAGGGCGGCTTCGACCTCGCCGGGGCGGCCGAGGACCAGCGCCTCCAGGGCGTCGAACAGCGGCGCGCGGCGGCGGGTGGCGAGCGCCGCCAGGCCGCGCCGGGCGGGACGGTGGTCCGGCTGCGCGGCCAGGGCCGCCCGGAGGTGGGACTCGGCCTCGTCGAGCTCACCGACGGCGAGCAACTGGTGGGCGAGGTCGACGCGGGCGAGGTGGGCGTCGGG
>JACNJP010000532.1 GCA_014382465.1 Planctomycetota bacterium | reverse complement strand
CCTGCTCCTCCTGCCGCCGCAGCAGGTCGAGCAGGCTGCGGCGCTGGCCGTCGCCGCCGTCGGCGGCCGGGTCGGCGGTCGCGGCGAGCGTCTCCTTGGCCCGCCGCAGGCGCGCCTCCTTGGCCTCCCAGCGCTCGAAGCGGGCCTGGTCGACGCCGCCGACGGCGCACCCCCGCGGCGTCAGCCGGCGGTCGGCGGTGTCGTGGCGCAGCAGCAGGCGGTGCTCGGCGCGGCTGGTGAACATGCGATAGGGCTCGCGCGGGTCGCTGACGACCAGGTCGTCGATCAGGACGCCGAGGTAGGCCTCGTGGCGGCCGAGCACGAAGGGCTGCTTGGACATCAGCTTGAGGGCGGCGTTGTAGCCGGCCATCAGGCCCTGGGCGGCGGCCTCCTCGTAGCCGCTGGTGCCGCAGATCTGGCCGGCGAGGTAGAGGCCGGGGAAGTCGCGCAGCTCGAGCGTCCGCCGCAGCGCGCCCGGCCGGACGAAGGTGTACTCCACGGCGTAGCCCGGCTGCACGATCCGGGCCCGCTCCATGCCGGCGATGGTGCGGACGAACTCCTGCTGCAGCCCGGCCGGCAGGCTGGTGGAGATGCCGTTGGCGTACAGCAGCGGCGAGTCATAGCCCTCCGGCTCGAGGAACACGGTGTGGGCGTCGCGGTCGGCGAAGCGCACCACCTTGTCCTCGAGCGACGGGCAGTAGCGCGGCCCGGTCCCGGCGATGCGGCCGGCGTACATCGGCGACTGGTCGAGGTTGGCGCGCACGAGGTCGTGAGTGCGGGCGTTGGTGTGGGTCAGCCAGCAGGAGACCTGGCGGCGCTCGATCGGTCCCGACAGGAAGCTGAAGGGCGTCGGGTCCGGGTCGCCGGGCTGCTCCTGCATCCCCGAGTAGTCGACCGAATCGGCGGCGATCCGCGGCGGGGTGCCGGTCTTCAAGCGGCCGGTCGGGGGCCCCAGGCGCCGCAAGGACTCGCCGAGGTGATGGCCGCCGGCTTCGCCCATGCGGCCGCCCTGGCGGGACTCGAGGCCGGTGTGCAGCAGCCCCTCGAGGAAGGTGCCGGTGGTCAGCACCACCGCCGGCGCCCGCAGCTCGCGGCCGTCGGCCAGCAGCAGGCCGTCGAGGAAGCGGTCGGGCCCGTCGCCGCGCTCCCGGCCGCGGGCCTGGCGCCAGAGGAAGTCGCAGGCCTCCCCCGCCACCACCTCGACGCCGGCCTGGGCCGACAGCAGGTCCTGGACCGCGCGCTCGTATTCCGGGCGCGAGCACTGGGCCCGCGGCGACTGGACGGCGCGGCCCTTGCTGGTGTTCAGCAGCCGGAATTGGATCGCGGCCCGGTCCGCGGCCAGGCCCATGAGGCCGCCCAGGGCGTCGATCTCGCGCGCCAGCTGCCCCTTGCCGACGCCGCCGATGGCGGGGTTGCAGGACATCCGGCCGATCGCCTGCGGATCGAGGGTGACGAGGCCGGCGCGGGCGCCGAGGCGGGCGGCGGCCGCGGCGGCTTCGGCGCCGGCGTGGCCGCCGCCGACGATCAGGACGTCGTAGGCTCGATCCATGGGTGGGGTGGCAGGAGCAGCCGTTCGGGGTGAAACCAGGGCCGCCGGACCCGTTATTCTACGCGGCCATGCTCGTCGCCGGTCTCGCCCTGCTCGCCCCGCTGATCTGCGCCTCGCCCCAGGAGGGCGGCGCCGAGGCGATGGCGTCTCAGCTCGCCGAGCGCAGCGCCGAGCGGCGCGCGGTGGCGGTCCGGACCTGGCAGGAGCACGGCGAGGCCTGGCTGGCGGCCGCCGACGAGCAGGCGCGGGGGTTCCTGCTGGAGCGCTCGCCGGAGATCCAGGAGCCGCTGATGGCCGCCCTGTGGGCTGAGGCGGCCACCGAGGTGCCGGCGCCCGAACGCATCCAGGCCCTCCTCGGGCTGCTCGGCGAGAGCATGAACGGGGCCGGCGCCGACCGCCTGGTCCGGGGCCGGCCGCGGCTGCCGGCCTCTATGAGGCTGGCCGCCGTGGAGGCCGCGCTCAAGCGCGGCAGCGGCGCCGCGGAGCTGGCGGCGGAAGGCTACCTGAGGACCGGGCGACCCGAGGAGCGCAGCCGGGCGCTGCGCATCCTGCTGAGCTTCGGCGGCGCGTCGCACGCCGCCGCCTGGCTCGAGCCGGCGCCCTGGGCGGAGCTCGACCTGGCCCAGGTCGGATCGGGCCTGCAGGCGCTGGCGCTGCGCCAGGCCCTGCCGGAGGACTTCCGCCTGCCCGAGGCAGCCTTCGCGCTGCGCCATCCGCAGATGATCCGCGGCGTCCTCGCGGTGCTCGAGAAGCGGCCGGACCGGCTGTCGGAGGAATTCCTCGGCGAGATCGCGTTGATGGCCGCGGCCGAGGAGCAGGACCGCCGCCGCGCCCTGGCGGCCATCGAGGTGGCGGCCCCGGAATTCCGCTGGCGGCGGGTCATCCGGGATCTCGAGTCCTTCCTGGACGGCGTCGGCAACGATCCCATGGCCGAGGACATCGCCTGGACGCTGCACCGGCTGGAGTCCAAGAAGGGAAGCTCCTTCCTGACCGCCGAGATGAGGGCCGGGGTCAAGGCCAACCCGAGCGACTACCGGTCTCGCTTCAGGCTGGGCGCGCGCTACGTCGACATGGCAATGTTCAAGGACGGCTTCAAGGAATTCAAGGCCGGCATCCAGGACCTGCAAGGCACGCCGCAGTACACCCGGATCGACCGCCTGACCTGGGTCTCCGCCGCCCGCGCCGCCTGCGGCTCGCGCCGCTACACCGAAGGGCTCGAGTGGCTCAAGAACGCCCGCATGAGCCCGCGTGAGCTCGAGGAGTACCGCGCCCTCCCCGAGTTCGAGGACGCCCTCGCCAAACCGGCTTTCAAGAAGGTGTTCGGGATTCAATAGGAGCGGAGGGTGTCAGGCTCGGATGAATGGTTCCGAGCTCCTGTCCGCCGGCCTACTCTCGGCTCATGGCGTCGATCGCGGCTCGCCAGCGTCTCCGGTGGTGCGGCTCGGCGGCCTTCCGCCGGGCCTGGTCCTCGCGCTCGAGCGTGCTGACGTCCGCCGGGGATCGTCCGATCCGGCGCGCCACCTCCGCTTGACTGCAGCCTGAGAGGGTCCGGAGCATTCCGGTCTCCACTCGGGCCCAGGACCTCTGCCAGCGCCGGCCGCGGGGCTCGCAGCCGGGGTCGAGCGATCGCGCGGATTCGACCGCTCTCTGAACCAGCGCTCCGTCGACGCAGGCGCGGCGTGGGAACCTGCCGTCCGCCAGGATGGCCCGCTGCTCCAGCCACAGCGCGGCTTCAGGGGTCGCTAGGCCGATCAGGTCCGCGGCAGAGCCAGGCGGCCGCCGCCCCTTCACGGGCGCCGGGCCGTCGATGCCTTGGACCGCGACCGCCGCGTAGGGACCGAATGCGTCCTCGTAGCATCCGGGCTGAAAGCGCGCCAGGCCGAGGGTGTCGGCGACCGCGCCCTCGACCCTGCTGCGCGTCAGCCAGGACGGGCCGGCGGGACGAGCGTAGTGGAAGGCGCTCCCCCACGGGTATTCGGACGCCCGCAGGGACAACCCGGCGGCGACCGGATTGTGATCGATGTAGCGGATCACCGCCCGCCAGTAGGTCTCGTCCTGGCCGCCGATAGGCTTCGAGACGTAGCGCCCGCGGAACAGCGCGCCGTCCCGGTCGCGCCGCCGGTTGAAGGCGCGGACGAAGCCACACTGCAGCCAGGCCATGTGCCGAGGGAGCTGGCCGTCGCGGCTGCGGACGAGGAGATGGAAGTGGTTGGTGAGCAGGCAGTAGGCATGGACTTCCCAGCTCCCGGCGATGGCCAGGGAGGCCGCCCGCGCCAGGAAGTCGTGGCAGTCCGACCCGGTCTCGAAGACCGGGCGGCCGGCCTGCCCGCGGTTCATGACGTGGTGCCACTCACCTGGGGCGTCGGTTCGCAGAGCCCTGCCCATCGCCTCGACCCTCGCAGACGGCCTCGGGCGCCGTCGGTTACGCAGTGATCGGCGGCGGGGTCAGCTCGGCGTCAGCGCCGGGCGCCCGAAAACCCTTCGAGCGAGCCTGACACCATCTTCCAACACCAGGTAGGCGGCGGGGACGAGGAGCAGGGTCATGAAGGTGGCAGTGATCATGCCGAAGATCAGGGACTGGGCCATCGGTGAGAGGAAGCGGGCCTGGCCGCTGGCGAAGAAGGCCAGCGGGGTGAGGCCGCCGATGGTGGTCAGGCTGGTGATCAGGACCGGGCGCATGCGCACGGCGCCGGCGTTGAGCACGGCGGTGAGCGGGTCCTTGCCCTCGGCGCGCTCGTGGTTGATGAAGTCGACCAGCACCAGGGCGTCGTTGACGGCCACCCCGCTCAGGGCCAGCAGCCCGAGCATGGTCATGAAGCTGAGCGGCTCGCCGATGCCCCAGAAGCCGAACACCACCCCGAGGGCGGCGAAGGGCACCGCCATCAGCACCACCAGCGGCTGCAGGTAGTGGCCGAACAGGAAGGCCAGCATGAAGTAGATGATGACGAAGGCGATGCCCAGCGCCCGCACCAGCGACTGGATCGACTCGACGGTCTTGGCCTGATCGCCGCCGGCGGTTAGCTGGGCCCCGGGGAAGCGGTCCCCGAAATCGGCGAACTCACGGTCGAGCGCCTTGAGGATCTCGCGGGCGTTGGCGTCGGCGCGCACGTCGGCGGTCACGGTCACCGACCGCCGCCGGTCGCGCCGCACCACCTCGGCCAGG
>JACNJP010000324.1 GCA_014382465.1 Planctomycetota bacterium | reverse complement strand
GCCCCCAGCCGCGCCAGGGCCGCCGCGGTCCACACGGCGTAGTCGTGCTTGCTCCACTCCAGGCTGCCGAAGCTCATCGAGGCCGAGCTGTCGAGCACCAGGTAGCCGGTGAGCCGGGTCTCCTCCTCGTAGCGGCGCACGAAGGGCCGGTCGCTGCGCGCCATCAGCTTCCAGTCGATGTGGCGCAGCTCGTCGCCCGGCACGTACTCGCGGTGCTCGGCGAAGTTGGAGCCGGCGCCGCGCCGCGGCGACACGTGGCGCCCGCCCATGAGGCCTTCGACCGCGGTCCTGGCGCGCAGCTCGAGCCGCGCCAGCCGCGCCAGCAGCTTAGGATCCGATGCCTGCTGCACGCTCTCCGTCCAGGGCGCTGCGGTTGGCCTCGACCGTCTCGAGCAGGCGGGCGACGACGTCGTCCGGCTGGATGCCTTCCGCCTCGGCGGCGAAGTTGGTGAGCACGCGGTGGCGCAGGACCGAGGGGGCGACGGCGCGGACGTCGCCGGCGGAGACGTGGAAGCGGCCGTGGAGCAGGGCGCGGGCCTTGGCGGCCAGGACCATGTTCTGCGAGGCGCGCGGCCCGGCGCCCCAGGTGACCCACTGCTGGATGAAGCCGGGGGCGGTGGGGTCGTCCGGCCGCGAGGCGCGCGCCAGCGCCACCGCGTAGTCGAGCACCGAGTCGGCCGCCGGCACGGCCCGGACCAGCTGCTGCAGGCGCATGAGCTGCTCGCCGTCCAGCACCGGCTCGATGGTCTGCTCGGTGGCGCCGGTGGTGCGGCGCAGGATCTCGGTCTCTTCGGCGGCGTCGGGGTACTCGACCCGGATCAGGAACAGGAAGCGGTCGAGGGCCGCCTCGGGGAGCGGGAAGGTGCCCTCCTGCTCGATCGGGTTCTGGGTCGCCAGGACGAAGAACGGCTCGGGCAGCGGGTAGCGCTGGCCGCCGGCGGTCACCTGGCGCTCCTGCATCGCCTCGAGCAGCGCCGCCTGGGTCTTGGGCGGCGTGCGGTTGATCTCGTCGGCCAGCACGATGTTGCCGAAGATCGGGCCGCGGCTGAAGCGGAAGCTGCGCTCGCCGCTGGCCGGGTCGCTGTGCAGGACCTCGGCGCCGGTGATGTCGGCCGGCATCAGGTCGGGCGTGAACTGGATGCGGCGGAAGTCGAGCTCGAGGGCGCGGGCGAAGCTCGAGACCATCAGGGTCTTGGCCAGGCCGGGCACGCCGACGAGGATCGCGTGGCCGCGGGCGGCGACCGCCAGCATGAGCTCCTCGAGCACGGCCTCCTGGCCGACGATGGCCCGGCCGACCTGCTGCTTGAGGCTGCCGAAGGCCTCGGCGAAGAAACGTGCGGCGGCGGCGTCGTCGGCGGGGATGGGATCACTGTTCATCGGCGGGGTCTTCCTGTTGCGCCCGGTAGTTACGGAGGTCGCGACCCTCCGTTTCCGGAACTCTCTGGTCGGTCTGGGGGTCGTTCACGATCCAGTGCAGGATCCGCTCCGACTCTTCGGCCTTGCGCCGGGCGATTTCATCCTTTTCCTGCTCCTCCGCCTGAAGTTCCTGGGACCGCAGCAGCTCGGCGGCCGCCGGGATCATCACGAACAGCCCGCAGACCCCGGCCGCCGCCCAGAGCAGGGCCTCGGCGAGGCGCTGTCGGGCGGCGACGGGGCGGCGGATCACAGCGGCAGGGCTTCGCCGTGGCGGGCGGATCCGCCGAGCCACTCCTCGATGCGGAGCAGCTGGTTGTACTTGGCGACGCGGTCACTGCGGCAGGGGGCGCCGGTCTTGATCTGGCCGGCGCCGACCGCCACGGCCAGGTCGGCGATGGTGGTGTCCTCGGTCTCGCCCGAGCGGTGGCTGATGACGGCGCGGAAGTTGGCGTCGCGGGCCAGGTCGATGGTCCGCAGGGTCTCGCTGAGAGTGCCGATCTGGTTGACCTTGATCAGGATCGAGTTGGCCTGGCCGCCCCGGATGCCGCGCAGCAGCCGCTTGGGGTTGGTGACGAACAGGTCGTCGCCGACCAGCTGGACGTCGTCGCCCAGGGCCTCGGTGAGGGCCGTCCAGCCCTCCCAGTCGTCCTCGGCGAGGCCGTCCTCGATCGACACGATCGGGTACTTGCCGCACCAGTCCTGGTAGACGCCGATGAGCTGCTCGGCCGACAGGCTGCGGCCGTCGAAGCTGTAGACGCTGCCGTCGAAGAGCTCGGTCGAGGCCACGTCCAGGGCAAGGGCCATGTCCTTGGGGCCGTGCTTGAGGCCGGCGCGCTCGATCGCCTGGAGCAGCAGCTCGACCGCCTCCTCGTTGCTGCCGAGGTCGGGTGCGAAGCCGCCCTCGTCGCCGATGGCCGTCGAGAAGCCCTTCTCCTTCAGCAGCGCCTTGAGGGCGTGGTAGGTCTCGGCGCACCAGCGCAGGCCCTCGGAGAAGCTGCCGGCGCCCCACGGCTGGACCATGAACTCCTGGAAGTCGACGTTGTTGTCGGCGTGGGCGCCGCCGTTGAGGACGTTCATCATCGGCACCGGCAGGCGGTTGGCGCCGGCCCCGCCGAGGTAACGGAACAGCGGCAGCTCGGCGTCGTTGGCGGCGCAGTGGGCGACCGCCAGCGAGATGCCGAGCAGGGCGTTGGCGCCCAGGCCGGACTTGTCCTCGGAGCCGTCGAGCTCGATCAGGGCCCGGTCGACCTCCTCCTGCTGGTCGGCGTCCATGCCGAGCAGCTTGGGCCCGAGGATCTCGTTGACGTTCTGGACCGCCTGCAGGACGCCCCGGCCGAGGTAGCGGTCGTCGCGATCTCGCAGCTCGAGGGCCTCGTGCTTGCCGGTGGAGGCGCCGGAGGGGACGGCGGCCCGGCCGCTGTAGCCGTTGACGACCGCGACTTCGACTTCGAGGGTGGGGTTGCCGCGAGAATCCAGGATTTCGCGGGCGTGGACGTGTGAGATTTCGGTCATCTTGGCGGTCGCTTGGAGCCGGCATCTTAGCCCGGCGCAGGGGGGCTCCGGGAGGGGAGAGGGCAGCTTTCGCCCGGGCGGCGGCTTCCCACGCGGCCGCCGGGAGGCGACAATGCCGGCTTCCCCTCGACGCGCCATGATCAGCATTACCGGCCTCGACTACCGCTACGGCTCCCAGATCCTCTTCCGCGAGGCGGGGCTGAAGGTCGAGGACGGCTGGAAGGTCGGACTGATCGGGCCGAACGGCAGCGGCAAGTCGACCCTGTTCCGCCTGATCTGCGGCATCGACCACCTAGAGGCCGGCGAGATCGGCCTGCCGACCGGCACCCGCATCGGCTATTTCGACCAGAAGGTGGGTGAAATGGCCGGCTGCAGCGCGGTCGAGCAGGCGGTCCGCTGCGCCGGCCGGGTGGCCGAGCTGCGCGGGCTGCTGGAGGGGCTCGAGCACGACCTCTGCGACCCGGCCAAGGCCGAGGGGATGGAGAAGATCCTGGCCCGCTACAGCGCCCTCCAGACCGAATTCCAGACCCTCGGCGGCTACGACGTCGAGCCGCGGGCGCGCGAGGTCTTGGCCGGGCTCGGCTTCAGCGAGGAGCGGATGGCCGGCGACGTCGGGGTGCTCTCGGGCGGCTGGAAGATGCGGGTGGCGCTGGCGGGGATCCTGCTCCAGATGCCCGACCTGCTGCTGCTCGACGAGCCGACCAACCACCTCGACCTGGAGTCGATCCTGTGGCTGGAGCGGTTCATCGCCGGCTACCGCGGCACGGTGATCATGACCTGCCACGACCACGAGTTCATGAACCGCGTGGTCGACCGGATCGTCGAGATCGACGAGGGCCGGCTGCGGGTGTTCCCGGGCGACTACGACTTCTACCTGGCGCAGCGGCAGCTGGAGGACACGCAGCGCCACGCCGCCTACGAGCGCCAGCAGGCCCACATCGACCGCGAGATGAAGTGGATCAACAGCTTCCGCGCCAAGGCCCGCTCGGCCGGCCAGGCGCAGAGCCGGCTGAAGCGGCTCGACAAGCTGGACAAGCTCGAGCCGCCGCGCAGCCGCCGCAAGCGGGTGCTGTTCCGGATCCCGCAGGTGCCGCGCTCGGGCGACGACGTGTTCGTGGCGCGCGGGGTCAGCAAGGCCTTCGGCGACAACATCGTGTTCCTCGACCTGCACTGCCACGTGCGGCGGGCGGAGCGCTGGGCGGTGATGGGGGTCAACGGGGCCGGCAAGACCACCCTGCTGCGGATCATCCGCGGCGAGCTCGAGGCCGACGACGGCGAGAGCAAGATCGGGGCCTCGCTGACGACCGGGTACTTCGCCCAGCACACCACCGAGCTGCTGGTGCCGGACCAGACCGTGCTCGGCACCATGACCGCGGAATTCCAGGCGGCGAGCATCGGCTCGCTGCGCAAGTGCCTGGCCGGCTTCGGCTTCGAGGAGCACGACCTGGACAAGAGCACGAGCTGGCTGTCCGGCGGCGAGAAGGCCCGGCTGGTGCTGGCGAGGATGCTCTACGAGCCGCCAAACTTCCTGATCCTCGACGAGCCGACCAACCACCTGGACGTCGAGTCGCGCCAGGCGCTGATCGACGCACTAGAGAGCTACAACGGCACCATGGTCTTCGTCAGCCACGACCGCCACTTCCTGAACGCGGTCGCCACCCGGGTGCTGGAGCTCGAGGGCGGCGAGGCCCAGACCTGGCACGGCGGCTATCAGGACTACGTCCGCCTCAGCGGCCACGAAGCCCCCGGAGCGCCATAGGGGTCAGACGTCGATTGTTATTGGGGGTCGTACCTGTCATTCCCCGCCTGCC